>CAZLNX010000380.1:0-6003 GCA_964560795.1 uncultured Anaerolineales bacterium
CAAGGTTACTCGCTCAAGCCCTGTTTTGTCTAGGCTTCATGCACCAACGCCCCTGTGAGCGACAATTTTGGCATCGACTGGTTGGTTGTTGTGGTTATTCCCGAATCCGATTTTACAGCTCAGATTGATGTCAATAATCGATTGACAGCCAACCTGATTGTTGGAGCAACCTTGATTGCGACAATTTTTGGGATACTCCTGGCAAGGAGGTTGAGCGCCTCGGCTGATGATCTCACTCGATCTGTCCGAGAATTGGCTGAGGGAAAAACATCAGTACCACTACGGAACTCCAGAATTCGCGAAATTGATATTCTCGTTCGCGCGTATGACAAAATGGCCGAGCAGATTGTCATGAACATCGCTAGATTGACAACTGAAATTGAAACCCGGAGAGATGTCGAAAGTTCTCTGCGAGAATCCGAGCTTCGTTTGTGGGAGATTATGGAAACCGTGGAAATGATTGCAGTTATTCTAGCTAAGGATGGAAGTATCACCTATTGCAATCCGCATTTATTGAAACTGACCAATTGGAAGCAAGATGAGATTTTGGGAAAGAATTGGTTCGAGTCTTTCATTCCCTCGCCAGACAGATCTGCTCTTAAAGAAGGAGTTTTTCAACGCTCGTTTGAAAATGGGGATCTAAAGTCTCACCACGTTAACGAGATCATCACGCGCTCTGGCGAGCCGCGCTTGATTTCCTGGAATAATACATTATTTCGCGATCACAATGGTACTGTGGTTGGTACAGTTAGCTTGGGGGAAGATATAACCGAGCGCGTTTATGCCGATAAAGAACTCCGTCGTCGCAATCAAGAACTGGCAGCCCTGGTAGAAATTAGTCAGCGACTTTTGGCGTATCGTAAGCGAACTGAATTGTTATCTTTTATCGTCGACGAGATTGTCAAAATCATTCCTGGTGCTGAGGCTGCATCCCTGTGGGAGTTTGATGACGAAACTGCTACGATGATTCCTTTGGTATGGCACGGACATGAAGATGAAGAAATGTCTGGTCTGGCACTCAACCCCAATTCCAGCGTAGTGGGCCTGGTATATCGAACTGGTCAACCCCAAATTATTGCCAGCACAGATCATGAGTCTGCTTTCGAAACTCTGGGTCAGACTGGGCTTGATTCCATCCAGTCGGTTTTGGGTGTGCCTTTGATCGCTAGAGATCAAATTATTGGCGTCTTATTTGTGGATAATTATTCTAAAACCGATGCTTTCACACAAGATGACCTGCGTTTCCTAGAATCGATTGCTTACCAGGCTTCATTGGCCCTCGAGAATGCACGCTTATTCAGGCAAATTACTAAGCATGCCGATGAGCTTGAAGCGCGCATTGATAAGCGCACTATTGAATTGCGTCAACGGGTTGAAGAATCTGAATTACTAAACCGTGGTATGGTCAACCTGATGGGTGATATCCAAAAGGCTAACCGGCAAGTCAGCGCGGCTGCTGATCGGTTGGCAATCGCCAACGAAGAGTTGGAAGCTTTCGCATATTCCGTTTCTCATGACTTGCGGGCACCGCTGCGCGGGATACAAGGATTTGCTGAGATCCTCGCCGACCGTCACAAGGCGAATCTCAATGAGCAAGGGCAGGAGTATATTGACTATTTGGTGCAGGCCAGCAATCGGATGGCTGAGTTGATCGACGATCTTTTAGAATATTCACGCATGGGACGGAGAACCATACGCAGGAGACCCGTGAACTTGGATGTGATTGTGAATGAAGTGTTGGACAGCTTGTCGGAGATTATTCGGCAGACCCAAGCGGAGATCGCACTTCCTTCAACGTATCCGATTGTGTTGGGGGATCGAACTCCCTTGCTGCAGATATTCTTGAATCTCTTCGATAATGCAATGAAATATCATCAGCCTGATGTGCCCCCGAAGGTTGAGTTCTCCTGGCGTACTGAATCAGGTCAAGCGCTAATCCAGATCAGCGATAATGGTATTGGAATCCCAGAAGAACATCACGAGCAAGTTTTCGTAATGTTCCAGCGCTTGCATGCTGAAGATGATGTCCCTGGAACAGGAATAGGTTTAGCCTTGGTTCGAAAGGCTGCCATGCTAATGGATGGCGACGTTGAGGTTGTTCCTGTTGATGGTGAGGGAACTACCTTTGTGGTCAAATTGTCACTTGCAGACGATAATGGTGAGTGATGAGTGAAGAATAATAACCATATCAGTACAGTTGTTGGTAAGATATAGGAATATATTTTGAAATTTACTTGCATACTCCTTGAAGATGCCCGATAGACCAATCCTTGTCCTTTACGTTGACGATTACCCCCTCGACCGTGCTTTGGTGCGTGATGCCTTGCTGAGCGATGTCATCGATTTTGATCTGGTCGAAGCTTCTTCGCGCCAGGAGTTTGACGCTCTCTTGCTGGCAAAAAAATACGATCTGGTTTTGAGCGATTTCAACATCCTGGGTTTTACTGGGCTTCAAGTTTTAGATGCTGTTCAAGAAAATTTGCCAGGCACGCCGGTGATCATTGTAACTGGCACTGGCTCTGAAGAAGTGGCCGCGGAGGCAATCAAGCGCGGCGCCGCAGACTATGTGATCAAATCACCCTCCCATATTCGACGCTTGCCGCATATTATCAAATCGGCCTTGGATCAGCAGCGGTTGCGCAACGATCGCCAACGTGCACAACAGGATTTGCAGGAAAGTGAACGGCGTTTCCAACTGCTCTTCGAAGAGGCACCCATTGGATATCAGTCCCTCGATAGCAATAGGAGAATCTTGCTGGTCAACGAGCGCTGGACAAAGATGTTGGGTTACTCGAAGGAAGAAGTTATCGGTAAAGATTTTAACGATATTGTTGCACCCAAACACAAAGAGTATCAAAAAATTAGATTTGGAAAATTTTTAGCAGCAGGAGAAATTCAGGGTGTCGAATTGCCCTTAGTTTGCCAGGACGGTTCGCAAATTCTTGTGGAATTCAATGGAGTGATTGGATACGATAAGCAAGGAAACTTTCTGCAGACTCATTGTACCCTGAACGACATTACGCAACGTAAACGCGTCGAACAGCGATTGATGGCTCAGCGCAAGGATTACGAGACCATCATCGATGCTATGCCCAATTTGATCTGGTATCTGGATCCAGATGGGAAAGTTTTGCGGGCTAATAAAGCTGTTGTGGAAATGGTGGGATTACCATTTGATGAACTGATAGGCAAAACAGGCTTTGACCTATTTCCAAACTATCAGGCGGAAAAATTTCACAAGGACAATTTGGAAGTCTTGCAATCAAAAAAACCGATATTAGGGATCATTGAAGAATATCAAACGCCCTCAGGGGAGATGCGTTGGGCTCAAACGGATAAGTTGCCATATACTGACCCTGACGGAGCAGTGCTAGGCGTGATTGTTATTGCACAAGATATCACCGATCGCCAACATGCAGAAGAAGCAAGAGCGCGTTATACCCGACAACTCGAGGCTCTGCACCAGACTGGTCTGGGTTTTGCCCAACTTCAGGATCCGGTTGCCATTGGGGAATGGGTACTCAGTACACTTGATGATTTGCTCAATTACCAGCGCGGTGCTCTTGTTGTCAAAGACCCTCTCACGGGCGATCTGGAATTGCTGGCCCATGCCCGGATGGGGTTGAATGAAGCTGAATATCAGGCTGAATTGATACGATTGAAGGGGTTTCTAAGAAAAAGCAATGGGTTGATCAGATATGCTATCGAGAATGGCGAATCGCTGCGAATAGGCAATGTGAAAGATGATCCGCTCTATATTGAAGCGGCATCGGAGATGCAGTCTGAAATGGTTGTGCCGATGAAAACTGGCGGGGTAATTTTGGGTGCCATTAATGTCGAAAGCAGTCAGCAAGATGCATTTAGCCATGAAGATGAGCGTTTGTTAAGTACACTGGCATCCCAGGCGGCCATTGCCCTGCAAAATGCCAGCTCGGCAGAAGCTATTAGGCAGAGTGAGGTAACCTATCGCAAGCTCTTCGAAGGCGCCAATGATGGTATCTTTCTTCTCGATTTGAATGGCATCCATTTGGGGGCAAACCAAAAAGCGCTAGATATGATGGGATATGAGCTAGATGAATTGATCGGGATGAGTTTCCATCAAGTTGTCGATACAACGGAAGTAGATAATGCCGAGGGTGTTTTGCAAAAATTGCTGGATGGTCAAGAAGTCGCTACATATGAAAGAAAGTTTATTCGAAGGAATGGCGAGAGCTTCCCCGGTGAGGTAAATGTTTCGCTGGTGTATGATGATCAAGCAGCCCCCCGATATCTTCAAAGTATCGTTAGGGATATAACCAATAGAAAATTTTATGAAAGTGAACTTCTGCGCCATCACGAGGAACTTCGGATCCTCGCCAGTCGGTTGGCCGAAGCCGAAGAAAACGAACGCCGCCGTCTATCCCGCGAGCTGCACGATCAGGTCGGGCAATCATTGGCAGTTTTGGGTTTCAATTTGAATATCGTTCGCGAGCAGATGACCCAGGCAAATTTGACTAATGGATTATCGTCGGTTGTATCTTCGATCACGTTGGTGGATGATGTTTCCCAAAGTATTCGCGGTGTGATGGATGACCTGCGGCCCTCGGTGTTGGATGATTATGGCTTGTTCTCTGCAATAAGCTGGTATGCAGATCGATACTCTGAACAAACCGGGATCAAGACGCAAGTTGAAGGCAAAAGTATGGAAACTCGTCTGTCAGGAAGTATCGAGAATGCATTATTCCGTATTACGCAGGAAGCACTGACCAATGTAACCCGCCATGCCAAAGCTGAACTGGTGACGATATCGCTTAGGGGTGATCAAGATCATATCGAGTTAGTCATCAGTGATAATGGTACAGGTTTCGAGGAATCAGTGCCTCAAGAGATTGGTCAACGACGCGGTTGGGGATTGGTAAATATGCGTGAGCGCGCTGAAGCCATTGGAGGGGAAATGCGTTTTGAAAGTGTTCTCAACAAGGGAACAGTAATCAAAGTGAGAGCACCGAAAGGGTAATCAATGGCAATCCGAGTCATTCTTGCAGATGATCATAAAGTGGTCCGTGATGGGCTGAG
The DNA here is from genome assembly GCA_964560795.1 of uncultured Anaerolineales bacterium. Taxonomy (GTDB): domain Bacteria; phylum Chloroflexota; class Anaerolineae; order Anaerolineales; family UBA11858; genus NIOZ-UU35. The sequence continues at coordinate 5,056 of CAZLNX010000380.1, forward strand.
TGCGATCATGGCTTCGTCAACTGATATCGCCGTTGTTGGCACTGCTGCAGATGGTTGCGAGGCGCTCGAATTATCCCGAAAAGAATCCCCTGATGTTGTGGTAATTGATATTAATATGCCAAATTTGAACGGCATTGAAGCCACCCGACAAATCCTTGAGTCTGCCCCAGAGATCAAGATAGTCATTCTTTCAATGCACGCCAACAAGGAGCATGTCTATCAGGCTCTAAAGGCAGGGGCAATAGGATATTTGTTAAAGGAGACCTCAGGCATTGAAGTTGTCGATGCCATTCGAGCAGTTCATGCTGGCAAGCGCTATCTCAGTGAAGCAATTACAGAAACTCTGATCGATGATTATATTGTCCAGCGCGAGAAAACACCCCAAAGTAGTTTGTTTGATTCGCTTAGCGCGAGGGAAAGACAGGTTTTACAATTGATTGTCGAAGGGAAAACCAGTGTAGAAGCCGGTGAAGTGTTACACCTCTCGGTTAGCACAATCAATACATATCGTAGCCGCCTGATGAAGAAATTGTCGGTTAACGATATGCCTGGATTAGTAAAAATCGCCATCGAGAATAACCTTATCTCTGCGGAATAACTCAAAACATCACGGGGTTTGTGTTTACCACTGAGTTCTCGGTGAGTGCCGAAACATCCACTTTGTAAAGAAAAACTCGGCAAGCTTTGCAAGTGCCAGCCTTAAGCGCTTGGGAGTTGCGCACTTGCCACCCTGGCTCTGCGCGCCTTCGGCGGGGCAGAAATTCACTTCGACCATGCTCAGGGCACGCTTCACCCCTGCGGGGTTCACGCCAGACGCGGGCCTACGGCCATGACAGGTAATTAAGAACTTTCCGGAGTCCACTTGGTTTTCTCGGGAAATCCATTTAGAACCCGCGGTTATAAACGTAAGGCGGGACAAAATGGCAAAATGATGTAGTAGCAGAATGT
>CAZLNX010000381.1:0-5995 GCA_964560795.1 uncultured Anaerolineales bacterium
GCAAAAAGCAAGCCGTGTATTACAAGTCGATCCAGAGAACGTAAATCGCGAAGACAGTGGGGAGCTTTACGAAATGCTTGAAGAGAGAATTGACCTATTGATAAATAGCCCTAAAATCGACAAAGTTGTTTTTCTTATCGATGATTTCGATTTATTTATGCCGGTATTCGATCTGAAGGATTATGCTTGGTTGCGAGCTTTAGCATTTCAATTCAAAGAAAACTTGGCTTTTATATTGTCATCTTCAGATTCAATTAAGTCGTTATACTTTGAGCGCTTTGGCGAAAAAACTGTTTCACCGTTCCCGAATATTTTAACTAATATGAATTTGTCGCTATTGGATAGAAACGAGGCCGTAGAACTGATAAATAACACTGCGAGTTTATACGGAGATTACATACCAACTGATGAAGACATCGAGTTTTTGATAGAAATATGTGGATGTCACCCAGATTATTTGATGGTGGCCTGTCGGTATTATTTTGCTGCGCGCGCTAACAATATCGGAGCCGTCATCGATAATACATTCCGAGATAATATCTCTAGCGATATCATATTTGATGATCATCTAAAAACATTGTCAAAAGAATTATTTCTAAGAAGAACTAGAGAAGATAAAAAAGCTATTGGCTCATTAGTCATGGGGGATTCTGTGAAAGAAATTGATGAAATGCTGATACGCAACTTAGAGAAAAGATATGGAATTATTGATAGAGAGAGAAAAGATACGGGACTTTTTTCAAAGGTTTTTTGGTATTGGGTGAAAAAGGAAATTTCTCCGGATCCAAAATATGATACTGACTATGATATGCGAATATTTGACTACGAGCAAGGGCAACGTTCTGTTACCATTGGAAAAAGATCAGAGGTGCTTACTCCCTTGGAGGATAGACTATTCGGTTATTTGTATAGAAATATTGGAAATGTTTGTAGTATTGAAGAGTTACTCGAAAACGTTTGGGGACCTGGAAAAACAAAATCGGTGGTAGAAAAAGCTGTCAACAGACTACGAACAAAAATTGAAGACGATCCGGGAAGGCCTAGGCACATTATTTCGATTCATGGAGAAGGTTATATGCTAAGAGATCACATCAACTGATCGCACAAAAGTAACTTTTGCCCTAAAGTATAGGGGGAAGCAAATTATTATGATGGATAGCTTCTATCCGAGGATCGTAAATTGGTAAGACTATCCAACATATTCTTACTCACTTAAGGTACTCATTAAAATAATACACGTTTTGAAGAGGTAGTTGACAAAGAGAGTTAAAATGTGCTATCATGTAATTGTCGTAATTACGACGATATAACGACTTTCCGAGGAGGACTATCATGTATAACACATATGAAAATTCATATGGGAAATCTCCGTTCTGGATGTTCCAAAACCGCAAAAAAATCTCTTATACTACATTTCCAGAAAACGCACTCGTTGTAAAGCAGGAGCCTTTAAAAGTTTCACTACTTGGTTACCATGTTATGCGTGTGCCTCAAAATGTGTGGGCAGTCTTGTGTTTGCCTTCGGGGCGTCTAAAAAGGTTTGGAGCGGGGACCCACGATCTCAACATATTTCCTGGCCAATATGAATTATGGCATGTAGATAATCGTCGTCATTCATCAACCTTGCCAATTGTTCGAGCTTTGACTCAAGATGTTTTGAATGTTTCGATGAGCACCGAAATAATTTGGAAAGTATGTCTTCCAGAAAAAATAATTGGAGTACACCAACCACTTGAGTTGCTGGAAACTACATGCCAGGGCGTTATCAATGATTTTATTAGAAGCTTACCTCATGATAAATTAGTAGCAACTAGCCCAGAAATAACAGCTAATGACAAAGTCGCATTGACTGGAGATAATATTGCAGAAAATCTTAAGGATCAACTCCGAAAACATGCCGCTTTTGAGGGATTTGAAGTACTAGATGTTATTGTCGCGAATGTTGAGGGGGACTCGGAGCGGCTCGCTGAAATCAAGCGAGCAAATATCAGAAAAACTGAAATCGAACAATCTACATCTCTGCAGGAACTGGAAAATCAGCAAGCAATAGAGGCCTTGATGCAACAATTGGATTTGGCAATGCAACAAGAATCTCTGACTATTAAAAATGCTGAAATCGATCGGTTAGAGGCTGAAGAGAGAGATCGTGTTCGATTACAAAAAGCTAATGTTGATGCAAAAATTGCTAAGAAAATGTGGTCCGCTAGACACCAAGAAGTGATTTTGAAACTATTAGCCGAGAATCCTCAGCGTATTCATGAACAAATCCTAAAATCGTATAAAGTTCGTGGAAAAGCCTTTGAAGCACTAACCGAATTCCTGCTGAAATCTCAAGTAATGCCTGTTTCTCAGCGTAGTGGCTTGAGCGAGGGTTTCAATTCCTTGGCACATGCCTTAGATGGACTGGTTCATTCTATGGGTGACAATCCAGAGAATCTTCTTTTAGCTGAAGCAAACCAAGTACAGGAACCATCTTTGGTGGAATGCCTAGCAAAGGAACTTGAACCCGCTTTGGAGTTACCTAGTGTAGAAAAGGGTTGGCTTCAGCCGAATGGAAACGGATGCGTAAATGTATCAATTTCCATTCCGAATTATCAAATCACAATCGAGTGTGACGCAGACTATAAAGAGTTGGGACCTCGAAACGTAGAGATATTGAACGGAAAACGATTGAAAGGAAAACTTTCAAAATCTAAATGGAATGGTCAAATCTGTCTGCGAGATATCTTTTTGCAAGTGGCCTATCAGATTATGGCCGACTCAATTGAATATGATCGAGTTGATACAAATCAATAAGAAATTGTTGATTCACAATTAGCATCATGATGTGAAATATGGAAAAAAAATATCCCTGGATTGAAGTCATAAAATTGGGGAACGACTTACATACTTTAGAAGGCAATCTGAGCTACAATGTGGATTGTGGGGAAATTTGTGCACTTTTCGCTACACAAATTTCCCCCAAATCCTTTTCTGAAATTGAGAAATGGAAATGGGGATGGAATTCAGGTGCTTTATACAATGAAGTAGTTGATCGTCAGCGCCTATTTATTGAATCCCAACATCCATCTGATGATCTCTTGCTTCAATGTAACCACTCTTTTGCATTACGATGTTTGAACATCCCAAGTCGCTCAGAAATCAAATTTTCTTTAGTTGGAAAAGTCTATAGTTCAGATGAGACAACCGCCCAATATGCAGCTCGGGAATACTGGGAGGAAATTGCAGCAATTTTTCCATATGATTATAATGTGCTTCCAATCACTAAACGAGACGAATTTCTCCAGGTTGCTGGATGGGAACATCTAAGCAGAATTTGCAAGCCTGACCAATATGTTGAAATATGCCGTTTTGAAGCATGTCTTCCAACTGGCAACAATCAGGTCTACGCATTAGGCAATTGGCAATATTCAGAATTCGCCAATGAACAAATATGGCGAGCGATAAGTGGGTGTTCAAAGCCAATTATGCTTAGCATAACGCTGCACCCCATTAATTTGCATGAAGACGAACGATTGTGGATTATAGATCTTGTAGCAAATATTGAAAAATCTTGTCAACAAACTGCATCAGACTCCAGTATTTTCAGTTCCATTAGAATTGATGCAGAATGGGCTGCTGAGCAAGCTACTAGATTAAAATACCTTCGTTACCCTTATCTCTTACAGATTCAACTGGTTGGTCCCCTTGGGATTCCAAACTATTTGACACGGGCAATTGGGTCTGCACTAACCCATTCTGACAGCGATGGTCAAACTCCTGGATACCAAGTTATCAGAATCGATGATGAAACACAACTACAAAAAGCAAAAACTATGTTAAAAAGAGTTGATATTGGTATGATAGATGAAACCATCCCTGATATCAGATTTCAAAAATTACGCTATATTTCCGGAATTCAAGAAGTAATCGCTGCACTCCGCCTTCCCTTTCCTCCCAAAGTAGGTTTGCCAGGAGTGTCTATTTTTCCAATCAGCATTCAAGATGAGAATACTATAATTTCATGAGTAGCCAGCAATTTGATTGGCAACTACGAATTTTGCTATAAAGTGCTTTATGAATGTTTGTAGTTGATTCTGGCATCGCTTGGGTTTTTACATTTCACCATCGTGACCCAACATACAAATTTGCCGCTTAGATATGTTCAATCGTTTGTTTGATGCAGTGAGTTATTAAACTTACAAAGTTCTGTTTGGATAAAGCCCAGCTTAGTAAGTAGGTTCTAATATAACCGTTCGCGATTCAACGCTGCGCTCACGTTCAACAGTCGCTTTAATACAATGACCGAGAGGAACAGGTTTGACTTTCAGGATATCTTCCAGAGAAATATCAGATTGCTTGCGCTTTCCTTCCACAAAATATATTTCAAGGAGGCGTAAAAACCACCCATGTGTAACCAGGATTATTGTATTTTCCGGTTTTTTCTTTATGAACTCATCGATTTGTTTTACCCTTGCATATGACTTCTCGAAACTCTCTGCTCCATTTTGATTTTTATACCATCGTTCTAAGATATCAGGTCGATTTTGATCAAGAGATTTGAATTCGGGCTTACGAATGATTTTATTGTCGAATCTCACCTCGCGAATGAGTTCCAACTCTTCCATTTGCTTTACATTGATCTCATTTCTTATCACGTTCGCAGTCTCGACTGCCCGTTTTGCTGGAGCATAGCAAACAAGATCAACCTGTTTAGGTAACGATTCAAATTCAATTTCTGGATTTTCCGCAAGGGGTGTGCCGTGACCATTACAAAGCATTTCTATGAAGTCATCATATTCACTATTCTCATAGTCAAATGGGGTTTTTCCGTGTCGCAGAAACCAAAGTTGGATTTCGTTAGATTTGTTTTGCATAATTTATCCATTAATCATAGCATATATTCATAATACCACGTAATTGTCTATACAAGCTAGCGTGTACTATGAGAGAAGCTATTATAGATCAAAAACATTATATTGCCTATCCAGGAGGTCATCGCCGGATGATGACTTGTTCGTTATCAGTGTCAAGTATTAAGTAATCTTCATCTCGAAATTGGTCAAATCTGATATCGGTAATATAGGGTAATCGAAACTCACGCGCGATAGTAGCCGCATGTGAAAGATATCCGCCGTTTTCGGTTGTGAACCCAGCCAATGAGCTCATATTGAAGTATGAGAGTTCTACTCCTTTAAAGACACCGATCATTTTCTCTATGTTTTTTGTTCTGAAAGCTGCTAACTTATCAATGAATTCTTCGTTGTTGCTCGCCTTTAGGCAAAAACCTTCAGCATGCCCGTGAAAGATCGCTTTTCCCCGTGCAAACCGATATAGACCTTCTTCATCTTTATCATTAAGAACTCGTTTCTTTTCGAATGGTGTGGACTTTGCACCCAACAAAACATCCTTGACCTGATGATATCGGCAAGTTTCCAGATATGCCTTGCGTTGAAGAGCGAGTATTCTCAATTCTTCTCGGTTCTCAGGCCCAAGCAACATCGCTTCGTCAAGTTCTAAATAATAAATCAGATCGTTTAAACGATGTAAACGGGCAAATTCGCGGTATCTGAGCTTTAACAACCAGAGAAGTTTCAGCAGCTCAAACTTGGCCTTTTCTCGTAAACGCATAAATTGGCCAGCATTTGTATATATTGTCTGAAAATCTGGATCTTTGACGTAATCGATTTCTGTGATGTCAATTTTTGTCCGATCTGAATATTCTTCATATTCAATATATCCATCCAGCCCATTTGGATTACGTTGACCGAATATTGTATGTAGTTTCTCTATCGTATATTCACCCAATCGTGGTTGTGTGATATCCAGAGAACCGATGTGTTGAAACCTGTGGAGGAATTCAGGCAGCGTAACTCTGGCCAGTTTGAACAGACGCTCGAACTCCGGATATTTTGGTCCTTCTAATTCAGGTGGGATCGTCGTTTCACCCAATAATTTGTTGAGAATTTCTTCACAAGAAAAGAGGCTATCTTTCCCTATCTTTTTGCTCAATCGT
>CAZLNX010000382.1:0-5948 GCA_964560795.1 uncultured Anaerolineales bacterium
TGAGCCACATGGCGCAGACGAAGACCAAGCGCAGGGGATGTTCCGGGTTCTTGAAATTGTGCTCGATATCGTGGCCTTCTTTGTCGATGGCGTTGATGCGGTCCCGGTGGGGTTTGATGTTCAGGTCTTTCTCGCGAAATTTCTTCTCTTCGTTGGCATCTTCGCTGATGACTACGGCCATTTCGGTGGTGCGCATGAATTCCAATTGCCGAGTGAGGCGCTGCTTCTCTTGGGGCGTAGCAGCCCTTTGGATTTGGCCGCGCAACGCTCGAATTCCACGCGTCCATCTCCCCTGGACTTTGTCGTACATCTTTACGGCGGTGAATTTATCCACCGTGACGACCAATCCCTTCCCCAGATATCCCCGCGTCGGGAAGTGTTCGACGATATCATCGGCAATGGTATCCAACCGGTCGTCCCGCACGATCACTTCGGTCTCCCGCGCAAACTGATTCTCCAGCTTGGCTTGCTGGGCATCGTCCAGGTTTTCATCTTCCAGGATGTCGTAAAACTCATCGCTGAGATCTTCGTTCTGAATCAAAACTTCGGGGACGCGTTTCTCATAAAACAGCGGCACCGTGGCCCCATCATCAACCGACTGACTGAAATTGTATTCGCTGACATAATCCCCAAACCATTTGTTGGTCTTGCGATCCTTGCCCAGCAGGGGCGTGCCGGTGAAGGCCAGGTAACGGGCGGTGGGCAATCCGGCGCGCATATTCTCGGCCAGGTCTTTATACTGGGTGCGGTGGGCTTCATCCACAATCACGATGATGTCATCCCGCTTAGAGAGAACCGGATATTTTTTACCCTTGGGATAGCGGAATTTGTGGATCAGGGTGAAGACCAGGCGTTTGTTCTGCCCCAGGAATTTGCGCATCTCTTCGCTATTTCCGGGACGGGCAGCTTCGTTCTTTGTGACGGTTTCGGTATTCAGGAAATTGCGGTAAATCTGACCATCCAGATCTTGCCGGTCGGTGACCACCACGAAGGTGTAATCGGCCGAGAGCTTGCGGAAGATTTTGCGGACGTAGAAGATCATCGAGAAGCTCTTGCCGGACCCCTGGGTGTGCCAGAAGACGCCCAGCTTGGTTTTCTCGTCCTGGGGGGCCTCCTGGGTATCCTGCAGGCGCTGGTAGGCTTTGTTGACCCCCAGAAACTGGTGGTTCTGGGCGATGATCTTGGTGGTCTCGTTGTGATACAGGATGAAGTTCTGGACGTAATCCAGCAGGCGTTCGGGCTGGCAGAGGCCATCGAGGACCAGTTCGATGCTGATGCCCTGGGCCTGGATGTGGTCCCGGTCAATTTTTTCGGTCTCATCATCGGGGCGCAGCCAGTTGAAGAAAAACTCCCAATCGGCGTTGTAGCTGCCCACCCGGGTTTCGAGGGCGTTGGAGAGGATACAGAAGGCGTTGAACAGGAAGAGCTGGGGGATATTTTCCTTATAGCGGGTCAGATTGTCGTCGTAGGCGTTCTTGACGGGAACTTTGGAATTCTTGAGTTCGATGAAGATGAGGGGCAGGCCGTTGATATAGAGGATGACATCGGGGCGTTGATAGTAACGCTCGCCCCGGACCCAGAGCTGGGTGACGGCCAGATAATCGTTTTGGGTGGGATCATTGAATTCGATCACCCGGACGCGAGCGTGCTCTTCACGTCCAGCTTTGTTCTGATATTGGATGGGGATGCCATCGCGAATCAGACGGTCGATCTCGCGGTTGGCCAGGATGGGCGACATGGCATAGCGCCGTTCGGTCAGTTGGGATAGAGCTTGATCCAGGGCGGCTTCGGGGATGCCGGGGTTGAGCCGTACGGCAGCAGCTTTGAGGCGATCATGGAAGACGACTTCGGCTTTATCGGTCCGATTTGTGCCATCGTTTAGATCGTCCGGGTTGGTGGTGTAGGCGTTCAAGGACTCGAAGCCATACTCGTTGACCAGCTTTTCGACGATGGCGACTTCAATATCGTCTTCGGAAATGTAACTAGGCATGGACAGGTTCCTCGGCTGCCATCATACTTGGCGGGAAGCGAATATCCAGATTGTCAACTAGCAACTTGCCAGAGATCAAGCGGGAGAGGAGCAAGTCTCGGGATTGGGATAATAGTTCATTTTGGTGACTGATATTTGATACTTGATTTAATAAATCCGATGCAACATCATCAAATTTCGATAAAGTGTCATTGTCAGGTAAAAACCCTTTGACCACGCCCAACTCTTTTCGTTTGATATGTTGCATTGTTGCCCCGGTAGTTAATGCTTGAAACTTTACAATACTGTCTTGCAACACAAAAAATAGATAGGATCTTGGGATATTGTCAAAAGGTGTTACTTTGAATAGGTGCTGATTTAGCAGCCCAGGCTCTTCATCCCATAGTTTAACCATTAAGGTTGCCGACCAAGAAAACACAATATCGTTTCTTTGAATCAAATATTTTTTATCAATTTCACTACCAGGATTTCTTGGAGTGCTATCAGATATTCCTTGTCGTAACTCTCTAATCTTTATTATGGGCAATCCTTCTTGAAACCAGTCATCAGGTTTAAATGCATATCCATTCAAATATTGGCCCATTTTGTCTAACCCTAAAACTTGCCACCCTACCGGCACACCTTTCTCAAACTTGGCCGTTTTCCAACCGGGGAAGCGCAGGCGCACGAACCACTCCCGGTAGATCTCTTCGGCGGTCCGTTCCAGCAACGCAATCCGCCGGTTGTTGTTCACAATCAGATCATCGTAGGCTGAGAGAACAGCGGCGATTTTCTTTTGGATGGGGAGAGGAGGACAAGGAATTCTTATACTTTCGAAAACTGATTTTGGGACAATAGGTGTATCAATACCTGAATTGAATGAAAAAATCAGAGGCCGATTGGCTCGCAGGAGATAATAGACAAATCGAAAATCATGGTTGTCGTTTACAATTACAGAATTTATTTGTTGATTTGTTAGAGATTCTCTCTGGGCCAAACCGATTTTGCCAAATGCGAAACTCAGGCAAGTGTACATAACTGTATTGGGAGGAATAACTTGATTTTTAAATTTGTCTAATGCCCTTTGCGAGACTTTCGTTTGTGTATCGGCAATAAATAAACTATCCCAATTTAAATCTTTCGGGGAAACAAAAGGATGATCACCGTCAAAGTATTCCAATTGCTTCTTTGGTGGCGTTTTACCAGTAACAACCCGCCCCATCTCACTAATTGGTGTCAATGACCACTCACTCATTCTTCCCCCGCCAATTGTTTCAAATTGTGCCCGATTACATCTTGCAGCGATTTGGCTGTCTGGTTCAGAGCATCTAATTCTTCTTGAATCCCTAACAACTCATCAATGAACTCTTCTTCAGTTTTACCATCTTCTTCGATCACCACGCCTACGTAACGGCCTGGGTTGAGCGAGTAATCCTGCTCTTTGATCTCATCCAGGGTGGCCAGTTTGCACAGGCCGGTGACATCTTCGTATTCCGCTTCCGGGAAGCGCTCTTGCAACCAGTGGATGTGCCCAAAACAGGCTTCGGCGTCACGCACTTCTTCCCGTAGAGTTTCCAGGGCTTCTTTTAAGGCTTTTAAATCTCGTCCGATCCCACGCCGCCCGTTTGCTTCGCGTTCTTTCTTCTCATAACCCCGCACCAGCTTATCCAGGGTTTTTAGCCCGGTGTTTAGTTTGGCGAAGAACGGCTCAAACTGGGCCTGCAATGCGTGCTGGGCCTGGTTGTGGGTCTCAATCGTGGCGTACTCACCCTGGCGTTCCTGATAAGCGGCGTGGGCGGCTTTCAATTCAGTCCAACCCGCCCATTTCGCATCCAGGGTTTTTACAGCCTGCTGGCCCTCGGCATCTTCGAGTACATCCAGCAGTTGCGCCGAAACATCCGGCACCTGGGCCGCGTTTTTCGCCAACCTTTCCACGCCATCGGCGAAATACTGATCCACCAGCCGGATGAATGCTTCTCGATTTCCCTTATGCAAGCGGCTGATGATAGCGATATTCTGGATCTGCGATTCTGTAAAATCACGGTGGGCCCGGTCGATCTGTCGGAAGATATTGCGGGCATCGATGAATAAAATCCGCTCATCGGCCTTGGCCTTGTCGAAAAACCACAGCGTGGCAGGCAGTGTCACTGTGTAGAACATATTCGAAGGCAGGGACAGCATGCCATAAATCAGGTTCTCTTCGATCAACCGCTGGCGGATATCGGCTTCCGAGTGGCGCGCATCCGAGGCGGAATTGGCCATCACCAGGGCTGCTCGTCCAGTCGGTTTCAGAGAAGTGGCGAACAGATTGATCCACAGATAATTGGCATTGGGGACGGTCTCATTCCCGGCGTCTTTCTTTTTACTTTTGGTCTTCTTACGGGGCACGCCATAAGTGCTGAAGCGCGGGTCATTCTCCACCCGCTGCAAGTTGACATCATCGACATTGAAGGGTGGATTGGTGAGCACGTAATCGAAATGCTCGAAACTTTGGAAGTGATCCTCGTAATAGGTGTTGGCCTGGCGCACATCGCCTCGCAGGTTGTTGACCGCTAAATTCATTTTCGCCAGTTTGACGGTTTCCAGCGTTTTCTCCTGGCCGTAGACGAAGAAATCGGGAAGCTGTTCGGCCTTGGCACCCTGGCTGGCTTCGATAAACTTGCTCGATTGCACAAACATACCACCTGATCCACAGGCCGGGTCAAAGATAGCGCCGCCGTGTGGCTCGATGATCTCGACCATCAAGCGCACCACCGACCGCGGCGTGAAGAACTCACCACCGCCTTGGCCTTCTGCTAAGGCAAACTCACCCAAGAAATACTCGTAAATCTGGCCAAACAAATCACCGCCCAAATCATCTGGGATGTTCGAGAAGTTTTTCAGCAACCGGGAGGGGATCGTTGTATCCGTGCGGGTCAGTTTGAAGTACTCATCTTGGGGAAGCACACCCTGGAGTTCAGGCTTGTACTGTTCGATGGCTTCCATGGCTTCCTTGATTTTCCGATCCACGTCTTCCTCTTCGGGCAGTGAGAGCAGATAGCCATAACGGGCGTGTTCCGGTAAATAGAAGCCGCACTTGGCAATCGCAATCTCGTGGATTTCCTTCTCCCGCCGGGTGCCCTTGAGTTCTTCGTGTTCCTGTTGGATTTCTTGCTCGAATTGCTTGTAACGGTTATCTGCAAATTTCAAGAAGATCAACCCCAGCACCGGCGTTGAATACTCGCTGGATTTCAGGTCTGTGTTCGCCCGCAGAGTGTCAGCGCTTTTCCAGAGATTGTCTTCGAGTTCTTTGAGTTGTTCAGGGGTCATAAGGATCCTTCAAGAGTGTTTTTCAGCCAATAATCTGCATCTTTGGCAACCCGAGTTGCATCATCATCGTTCTCATGGGTATGCCCACGTTCAAAGCTTTTTAAGATAACTTTTTTACTATCCCACCGATCAATAAAGTATGTTTCTCTAAATTTGCATGATGGACAATACTGGACGCTAATATTTGGATATAAAGGTATCCAATTATCTTTTTGAATCTCAATAAAGAGTTTTCCTTTAGGAAGGGTTGTAGGATAAAAGACTCTCTCTTGCCTCAGTCCTTGATGATCGCCGACATAAACAAGAGTATCTAGAATTGCTTCATTCGTTTGCCATTCAACATCCAGATTTTGAATTAATCGGATGGGATTTTTGACAAAAAATGATAATTGCTCATAGCCTACTTCAAGGATTTCCTGTAAAGAGGATGAAGCCATCTTGAAATCTTCTGGTGTTTTGGGTCCCCGGTCGTGTTTATAATCGTTTTTTAGTTTTACTAGCTCTTTGGTTGCTTTTGCAAAATCTGACTCCCGATTGCTTTTCCCTTTGACCCAAAGTGATGCAAAGCTCTCTACAACTGCAAATTCTCTTTGATTTAGAAGCACCTTGCCACTTGCTTGGGCAATGGATTGCCAATCTCCTGGTGAAATCCCGCCTCCGAAGCATTTTT
>CAZLNX010000383.1:0-5908 GCA_964560795.1 uncultured Anaerolineales bacterium
GCAGCCAGGCGGTGAACTCTTCGTTGGCGCGGATCAGGCCGTCGGAGCGCACCGCGAGCACGATGGCACGCAGCTTATAGAGCACTTCGTCGGCACGGGCGGGATTTTCGGCAATGCTGGGATTGAGGCGGATGAGGGCCTGCCGGACATACTCTTCGATGATGACCTCGTTGATCCGGCGGGGTAAATCGATGGCGGGGACATAATGCCAGCCGACGCCTTTAGGATTGCGCCCAACGGGGAGATACGGCGCGGATTTTTCGCTGATCCCGGATTTGGGGGTGGGCTGCGGCCCGCAGAGGGAATCCCGGAGAAAGATCTCGACGGAGTTCAGTTCGTTGAACATAATCACACTCCTCCCCATAGGTGTTCATTGATCAAGTTTTTCATGATTTCGTGATTTTTTACTAACCGTTTTTCCAAGGAGGTTATTGAATTTTCAGTCCTACGCAATATCTCCACAATGCTTTTTTGTTCCTGATAGTTTGGAATTGGAATTTTTAGGGGCTTCAGGATGCCAAGATTAATATTTTTCTGAGCCGTTTGGGTTGCCGCTTGAAATTCAAGATAAGGGCGAATATTCCTTAATGCATATTCTAGATAATAAACGTCAATATCATCTTTTGGTATTATTCCAACAACACTATCTGTACACCAGATCTCATCATCAGTAATTGCTGTTGCACCAATAACCGCAGCTATTGTTATCAAGATCGTGTTTTTTGGAAAAGATCGACTATATTGCACCCCTTCTTCACTCAATGTCTGACTAACTTGTGAAAGCGCTCCTCGTGATGCACCAACATCTCCTGTTTGAACAAAAGGATAAGGTCCATCATAGAACTGGGGTAAATTTCTGGGACGATGACTGAATTTTCCGCGTTCAACTTTGGCAATTTCCCCTAATTCTTTTACAGACCAGGAAATTGGATGTGAAATATTTCCTGTTTTTGTTGTTTCTTCATTAGTAACTCCAACTGACATCAGGTGAAACAAGGTTGACTGAAATAAGCGTTCCGAAGATTCGATAGCAGAATACAGTGCTTCGTGATTATCACGAGCTACCAGTAAAACTTCAGCAATCCTGTGCTGCTCATCCAGCGGTGGCAGGGGGAATTCTTGCTGCGCCAGGGTGCGCCAGTTGATGGTCGGCGAAAGTGATCCCACCGAGATTTCTAATGCCCGGATCATAAACAAGTCGCTTTGCATGAAGAAGGGCAGAAACTCAGGCAAGACTACATCGGTTTTGGGACGCAGCACCATCGCATGGGCAGAGCAAATTCCATCAAAATCAGCAATGGCCAACTTGCGTTGGTAGGCCCGGCGTTTACCGAAAATAATATCCCCTTTGCGAAAGCCTAGCTTTTGTCCTTTTACATCTGATGGCACACCCCAGCGCCGAATCTTGAGCGATTCGGGGTCCAAGTGTTCGAGGCCAATGTAGTGTTCGAGTTCGGTGTCGGCTGGCTGAACGCGGGCCGTGAGGCTGAGGGCAATCGGGTAAACGGGGTAGGTTTTCCCGCCGGGTTTGTGGGTGGGTGGGGGCATGGGCATTTCCTAATGCTATTTTGTTTCCCAAACCGCTTCACTGATTGGTCCCCAATTGCGCACGGTAATGGTTAGGTGCGAAAAACCCGAAGCAAAAATATCTCCATCCCAGGAAGGCCTATTTGTCATCCAAAACCATACTTCTTTTCGGTCACCATTCTCTATCACCTTGTTCCATGTGGCAGTATCACTGGCGTATGTATTTCCACCATGTGGTTCAAAGCGTTCACCAATATTCGAGACCATGCTCAAATCACCGGCAAAGAATGATACGATCAGGTCACTTCCAGTTAAATTGCCGACATCAAATCTTAAAAATACTCTGCCAATTCCCCCTTCAGATCTCATTTCCACATCCCGAAGGGTGAGATGCACATCGTTCTGAATCCAGGTTTCCCCAACTTTAAGGATTGTGCCTCTTGGTGTGTCTGGAATGGGTGTCGGTGCCGGAATTTCAACAGGTTCAGTAGTATCTGTGGGTTGTTGAACGGTTTCTGCTCCTGTTTTAGCAGATGTAGGGCATCCAATGTCGAGAGATTCAAGTAGCTCAATAGCAAAATCTCTACGAAAGCTATAGGGAAGACGTTGTCTTGCTTCCCCGGCTTGAATCAAGACCTCGCCAGTTTCCCATATTTCATATTGTTGTACGGTGTGCTGAATATGGGTACCTTCCTTAGCAGCTACAGTAATTGATCGGCCTATCGATTCTTCCCGACCATATCCAACTTGATAATGAGTAGCAACTTCAACACCAACGCCGACTTCACCAATAGATGGAATTTGTGCTTTCCCATCCGCACTTACTTTTATTTCGGATCCTAGTTCAAGTGAATAAAAGATAGAATGCTCTCTTTTAACGGATTGGGATATTTCAACACTACCACTACAATTATTCTGAGGAATTGTTTCTTCACTGATCAATCGTTTTTCAGTTTCTGAAGGAAAAACAAGCACCTCAGCATTAATTGTATTCGATTCGTCTGAATCGCTCGTGCAACTAATCAATACAACAAAAGACAAAAGAGCAATAAGCACAATGAGAATTCTATGTTTGATCATTGTTTTTTTCCTCCAATGAAATCTGATCTAATATAACTACCAATTCATCCATCTCTTGCCAGAATAAGCACCCATCTTGCTCCCACTCATGCCAAAGCTGGCGCAGGCTGCGTTCATCTTCGGCGGTGCCATTGCCATTCGAATTGCGTTTGACGTACAAAGGAATCGATAGGCTATAGTCCTGGGCTGCAATCTCATCCAGGTTTGCAACGCGGGTAAAACCAGGTTCATCAACAAAGGCTTGGTAAGCGTTAGCAACCCGTTCTTGATGTTCATCCTTTAAAGTACTCATGCTACGCTCGCGGGCAACTTCTTCCAGGGCATCAATGAAGAGAACCCTACCCTGCCGCTCTGGGGTTTTCTGCGTACAGCAAATCATAATGCAGGCTTCCATCGGTGAGTTATAGAACAGGTTGGGACCTAGCCCCAAAACACACTCCACCAAATCGGCTTCAACCAGCATCTGGCGCATCTCGGCTTCTTCTTTGCGGAAGAGCACCCCATGCGGAAAGAGAATGGCACAACGCCCGGTTTGTGGATCCATGCTCTTGAGAATATGCTGGAAGAAAGCGTAATCGGCGCGTCCTTGTGGGGGTGTACCCAGGAAGTTGCGTCCCCAGGGGTCACTGGCCCAGCCTTCCCGGTTCCACTGCTTGATCGAATACGGCGGGTTGGCCAGGACTACATCGAAGGTCATCAGACGGTCGTGTTTGGTGAAAGCGGGGCGTTCCAGAGTGTCGCCGCGGGCAATGTGAAAATCTTCGACGCCATGAAGGACCAAGTTCATTCGGGCAATGGCGGCAGTCAGGTGATTGCGTTCCTGACCGTAGAGTCCCAAAGTACGGTGTTCGTTGCCTTTGCGCTTGACTTCATCGAGGGCCGAGATCACCATGCCGCCGGTGCCGCAGGTCGGGTCATAAATGCGTTCACCGGGCTGCGGGTCGAGCATCTGGACCATCAAATGCACCACGGTGCGGTTGGTGTAGAACTCCTGGGCGGTGTGGCCGCTGTCATCGGCGAACTGCTTGATCAGATACTCGTAAGCGTTGCCAAGCTCATCTTCGGGTACGTTGGCCAGCGAAAGCGTGTGCCGGGAGAAATGCTCCAATAGATTCTTGAGCGTGTGGTCGGGCAAGCGCTCCTTGTTGGTCCAGGGCGCGTCGCCGAAGATACCGTCTAAACGGTCAGGATTTGCAGCTTCGATGCCGCGTAGGGCATTACGAATAGTCTGGCCAACATCCTTGGGAGTCTCACGTACTTCCTGCCAGTGGGCGCCTGTCGGGATAAAGAAGCGTTCATCGGCCATCTCGCGTGCGTAGTCGTCATCTTCTGTATCTCTGAAGGCTTCGGCGTATTCTTCATCCCAGACATCGGAGAGCCGCTTGTAGAACAGCAGCGGGAAGATGTACTGCTTGTAATCACCCGCGTCCACCAGTCCACGCAGGATGTTGGCCGCGCCCCAGAGATAGGATTCGAGTTCGGATTGAGAGAGTCTGTTACTCATCGAGCCAACCCCCTTCCGTCATCACCATGCGGAGATGATCTTCTGCTTCTTTAACTTTGGATAATGCGGCTTTAAAATCGGAAATGGCTTCATCCAGCGGGGGGATATCCTCACCGATGGGGGGAAGCACATACCTGGAAATATTGAGTGTCCAGTCTTCTTCCTCGACTTCTTTCAACCCCACAACGCGGGCCCGGTCTTTGACATCTTCAAAGGTCTGTACCCATTTCAGAATGTCAGCAGCATGTTCGGGCTCTAGGAAATTTTGCGCGCGACCTTTACGGTATAACTCCGAAGCATCTACGATCAGCACTTTCTTTTGTCGTTCAGGTGCTTTGCGCCGCCGCAACATCAAAATACAGGCCGCCAATCCGGTACCGTAGAAAAGATTCGGTGCCAGGCCGATCACGGTTTCAATGAAGTCGTGCTCCAAAAGATATTTGCGAATTCTTCCTTCGACACCACCCCGGAATAAAGCGCCTTGTGGCAGCACAACAGCCATGCGTCCACTGCCAAAGGCCATCGATTTGACCATGTGCTGTACCCAGGCAAAGTCACCGCTGCTGTCGGTGGGCAGGCCGGCAAAGGCTCGTCCCCAAGGATCGCTTTCCCAAATCTCCCGGCCCCACTGCTTGAGAGAGAACGGTGGGTTGGCGATCACACAATCGAAAGTGGCTAATCCGCCGGTGGTTGGGTCGGTAAAGATTGGGGCGCGTAAGGTATCACCGCGCTCGATGGCGAAGTCTTCGATACCGTGCAAGAGAAGGTTCATACGGGCCACGGAGGCGGTGGTCAGGTTTCTTTCTTGGCCAAAAAGTTTCCCGAAGAATGTGCGGGGGTCACCACCCTGATCGCTGACATGCTGGACAGCGCCCAGCAACATCCCGCCGGTGCCACAAGCTGGATCGTAAATGGTTTCACCGCCTTGGGGGGCCAAGATATCAACCATCAAACGCACTACACTGCGAGGGGTGTAGAACTCGCCGGCTTTTTTGTTGGTGGCATCGGCGAATTGCTTGATCAGGTACTCATAAGCATCACCAATGATGTCGCTCTCGACTTGGGCATTCCCTAGCTTCAACGCGGAAAAGTGTTCGATTAAGTCTTTGAGCAGGGCATCGGGCAAGCGTTCTTTGTTCGTCCACTGGGCATCGCCAAAGACCCCGTAAAGGTGCTGCTGGTTAGCGGATTCGATGCCCCGTAAAGCATTCTGGAGAGCGGTGCCTACATTGACGGGAGTCTCGCGGACGTTCCGCCAGTGGCAGCCTTCCGAGATTTGGAAACGGTGTTCGTCGGCAAAGTCTTCGCCGTAAGTCTCAACCATTTCCTGGTACTCTTCATCCCAGACATCGCAAATACGCTTGAAGAAAAGTAAGGGAAGAATGTAGCTCTTCCAGTCGGTACGGTCCACGGGGCTGCCGCGCAAAATATTGGCAGCTTCCCATAGGTGAGATTCGAGGGTGGAAATATCGGTAGTCTCGGTCAATTAATTATCCCTGTTCCGCCTTACGTCCATGCTAATTGGAGGCCAATGCTATTCCGAAATTATCTCTGACGTGCTCTTCGAGTAGAGGATTCAGAAGAAACCCTTATTTAGGCCAATATCAACTTTGATTTTCAACCTTGCTCAATATTTTTTACTGTCCACAATTTATTTTACCATCCAATTGTGTGTCATTATTTCCCCCCGATATCCAGTGCTCACGAACGAAATTTCTATGAGATAAGAAAAAATTACGGCCTACAACCTATGTTGTATGCCATCGTTTATGGGTTGTTTATAAAATCTACATATAC
>CAZLNX010000384.1:0-5867 GCA_964560795.1 uncultured Anaerolineales bacterium
AAAATCTATTGTTTACAATAAAGTCTACTCAAATTGCACCACTTAAGCACCACTTTAACACTGGAAAGACGACTCTTTCTCAACCTACTGATTCGAAGTTGCGGCAAAAAATGTCCATCCCATATATGGTGTCCATTGAGTCCACTGAGTGGAATATATGGGGGTCAAAACGTCTTTTGTGTCCATTTTATCTATAGTTTCTATCCGGGTTGCACCGCGGTTGCACCGGGAAGTGAAGGAGAAGGAGCTTGATACTAATGATTTCTAAGTCAATGAAATAGGCCGTATTGGATTTGAACCAACGTCCTGGCGGTTTTGGGGGATATTCCGATTGGGTTACATTTTTAATTGACGAGGTGGGAAATTATGCGATATTGGTCGGTGAGTGGTTTGGCTGATGCTCATATTCCCTATGGTAGAATCCATCTTAATTTATTAATTGAAAATAAACTGAGGGTATTGTGTAAGGGATAATCGAAACCATCCAAGTGTAAACATTCCCGATTACATTGTCACTGGAGGTCAGGTTGTGAAAGGTAGGAGAGTTATGAAAGCTAAGCCTGTTTTCCTTTTAAGTGTGATCTTAATTCTGTCTGCTTGCAGTTTGAACAAGCCAGTAGCAAATGTTACTCTATCAAATACTGCAACCACAATTCCCCCAACACCTAGTTTTACTCCTACCCAAACATCAACACCCACAATAACCCTAACGCCCACTCAAACTCCAACGCCCACTATTACTCCTACAGCAACGCCACGTCCAGTTACAAACATTGTGATTGATGGTCAGTGTGATGAATGGTCAGAAGAGTTCTACTACGAAATGGATAAGGTGGGGATCGTCGGGGAAAAATTATTGAATGTCTACGCAATGGAAAATAACGATTCGATTTTTGTCTGCGTAAACGAGTTAGATGCTTTTCTCGAAGTGACTGCAATATTTGTGAAAGATGTGTTCCAGAAGACATTAGTATCGGGTTCGTTGAATAGTGAATTACACTTCGGCCCCGGATTTTATTATTCAGAAGATGTTGCCAAAACCGAAATGGCTCCTATAGATTCTGAATTCATCTCAACTGATAATTCTTTCGAATTTAGAATAAGATTAGATGAGTTCGAGGCTGATCACATAAAACTCGGTCATATGGAGATTACCCTTGAAGAGAGGTCACTAGGTGTATACAAACGTTTATACCTATATGCTGATCAAGACGCAGTGATATTTGTGGATGAAATTGATCCTGTAACAACTTCAGACGATTCGGTTCCGCCGCCGATAACAAAAATTATAGTAGATGGTATTGACGATGATTGGAGCGAAATTGAATTGCTTGAAGAGTATACGAATGTTGGCGAAGCGGGATTTTTGGATATAACTGGTGGGGCGGTTTTTTCAAATCAGCAAGCAATCTATTTTTATGCCCTACCTGTCGATCCTTCGGCTCCCTTTGTGCAATTCGGTGTAGAAATATATGGCGCTAATGGTCAGCGTAGGTTGTTTACATGGAGAACAGAGAGTCAATATGGACATATTGGAGATACGACATCTGGCCATGTGTCGATGGGGAGAGCTCAATATTCCTTCTTTGATTTTGAAGACGTGTTTGAGGGTCGGATAGATCTTCGAGATTTGGAAGGAATATCTAATATTACGAGGTTCTCCATTCGTGTGTCGGTTGGTATATGCTGCGAATACCCGGAGTGGAGGGCTGCAGATGAATGGTTCACGCGCAGAGTTCCCAGAGTTTATGAAATCGACAATCCGCGCCTCTATGGCTCTGAACCAACATACGAGCAATCACGTTATTTCGAATTAAAAGAGCCTTACCTTATTGAGCTATTCTTCTCGCCACCGATGCAATCCCCTGGTCAAATTGCGGTCAGCGAAAATGGGGTTATGTATGTTTTACACAGGAACTACGATTGTGGACTTTCAGTCGTGGATTATGAAACTGGGGAGGTAACTAAGCTTTGGTCTCGTCAATATTGTGGTCTTCATGTGGTTGGTGGACCGGGAGATACAGCAATAATCAGAGCAAATAATGAAATCTGGATGGTTAGCCCTGATGGGTCTCACGAAGTTTGGGGTATTTGGGGAGGTTACTACCCATTTGCATACACTGCTGATGGCCGAATGATCGGAGTAGGTAACAGTGGAAATCCAAGAACAATAGCAGAGATATTTCCAGATGGGTCTGCTGAAATAATTGTTGAAAACATCGGGTTTGTCAACGATCTGGAAGTGACCAGCGATGGAAGTATATTTGTTGCTGAACGCAGATCTGGAAGCATAATAAAAATATCTCCTGATGGTACTCGCGTGAGTTTAGGAAATCAGGGAGTCTATAACGATACGTTGTATACGGCACTCGATAGTCAAGAAAATCTCTATAGAGTGATCGTAGGAGAACCTAGATTGGTCAGATTAGACAAAGACACGGGTGCAAAGTCAGTTTTGTTGCCAGATATTCATGAATGCACCAGTCACCCATCAGACTTAGCATTTGTAGATGAAGAAGAAGTTTACATTATTGATGGGGCTATGGGCGTCATGATAAAAGGCAACATAAAAACCAATGAATTGGATCTTGCTATTCCGGGGTATGGCACGAACAGCAGAGCGATAGATTTAGGCCCGGATGGCGCACTATATCTAGGCGAGCAAGGATGTATCAATTCAGTGCCAGGAAGAATATACAGGATTGATGACAATGGTCAGATTGAGATCTTTCTCGATAATTTACCGATCCATCTAATAGGCCTGAGATTCTCTGCGGATGGTGAATTATTCTTTATTGCTGGAGATACCATAGGAACAACTGCTCTATATCACCTTTCTCCTGAAAAAGATACTCCAGTTATGGTGCCTGGCAGCCTGAAAATGAATTTGATGACTTTGGCGAAACTTGAAAATGGCAATGTTATCGTTTGGGCAAATAGCAATATTTTTGCTTCAAAGGGTCGAATACTTGAGTACTCAAGTGAGGGATTGATAAATGAGTATACTTATTCCCCAGGCCAGGCTGTTTTTGATATGTATATATCAATGGGCCCTGATGGTCACCTTTATAGTTGTGCATATTTATCACAAAATGCTACGGAAGGCCCCACAATTTACACTCGCATTTTTCAAATTAATTTGGAGACTGGCGAAACTGAGATAATACTAAAGAAAGATTTCCACGAGACAAATAATGTATATTGCTTCGTTACTGTCACCCCTGATAATGACATATGGGCGCTTTATGCTGCAGATTGGGATCGGGAACTGCACAAAGTGTATTTAGATGGAACCACGGAACTTATTGCCAAGAATTTACCTGTTGACCCCGATATGATTTTACATGCTCCAAATGGCGATGTTTATTTTGGTTCAGCATCAGGAGTATTACGAGTCTATGAGGAATGATTTGATGATACTCAGAATTGCAAATTCATGAATTAATGCCATTTTTTGACAGTCTGAAAACCTTTCAGGTAGATGTTCATCACCCTGTCACAACCGGCTAATATAAACTGCAAATAAGTTTCGATAAAGGTTATCGAAATTAAAATGTATCCTTGTGTCATTGAATAAATATGGATCAAATCTGATGAACGAAAATACCAAGTATTCAATTAAAAAATTTGTTTATTCTCCAGTTCGAATCGTGGGGTTATTGCTATTAGTTATTGCTAGCATATTAGGATATTTCAACTTTAGCGATATCGGCACATTTTTAGAGAATTTCACAACAGAATTATTTGGAATAACTTTGACTGTTTTAGTTATAGATTATTTTAACGAGAGGAGAGATGATTTACAAAAAAAACAACAGTTAATGCGCGAAATGAACAGCAGAGACAATGGCTTAGTAATGCGTGCATTAGAAGAACTTCGTGCAAATCGGTGGCTGTATGATGGATCTATGAATGGTATAGAACTTCATAAGGTAAATTTAAAAAAAATTAACTTATGGCATGCTCGGCTTGAACAAGCATCTATCACATATTGTAAACTGAATAAGGTGGAACTATATCGTTCGAACTTAGATGGGGCATGCTTGAATGTCTCAAACTTAACTAATGCTGATTTGACAAATACCAGTCTGGTTGGGGCTTTGCTGCAAAGAGTAAATTTGAGTGGAGCAAATTTAACTGATGCCAATTTGAGAAATGCTGATTTGAGCTTCTTATTTGATTTTGAGCATATGTCGGAAGTTTCTAATCTTAATAATGCCATTTTAGTTGGTGCAAATTTAGAAGGAGCTACTATAACTGATAGACAATTAGTACATACTTCTAGATTATTATTCGCTACAATGCCGGATGGCAAGAGATACGATGGTCGCTTTAATTTTGATGATGATCTTGAATTAGCTTTAGAAAGCGGTGTAAACCTTGATGATGCAGCTGATATGGCAAAGTTTTATCGAGTTTCTGTAGAATCTTATCGACTTGGGCAGGAATGGGCCAGGGAAAACTTGGATGAATTACGTTCTAAACCATATAGTGATTTTATTTGATCTCCTTCCATGGTCATTTATTAGTTTGACGAGAATATTTTGGGAAATAGTTTAAATTCTAGTACCATAATACCAGAACATATATTCTAATTCGCGGTATTATTGGATTATGACTTCTGGCTTTGACTTCATTTTTGAAAGTCTCTTCAATTCACGAAGAAGATCTCTCTCTGGTTTGTTCATTCATCCGCGGGTTGATGTAATTGCAATGCTGCGTGAGATGGCACGCGAACAAAATATCAGTATAGAAGAATTAGCCACAGACTACTTGGAAGAAATATCGATTGAACGATATCAATCAACAAATGCCAACGTACAAAATTGGGAGAGTCTTTCGGAGCGCCAGCAAGAAGTGGCTGCACTGGCATGTTTGGGAAAAACGAATGCCGAAATTGCCGAAGGGTTGGCCATCTCTTTGGAAACAGTAAAAACCCACATGAAGGAAATCTTGCGAAAATTCAATGTTCGCGGCAGGCATCAATTGAGATATATTTTGAGAAAATGGGACTTCAGCGATTTTGATTTTCCCCCGCCCAATGGCTAGGGGTAGGGGGACACGAACGGTTTGGGCAACTAGGGAAGGGTTGCCCAGTGAGTGCCGCACTAATGAAATCATAGAATCAAAAACAATCCCCATGTTGCAGGGGATTGTTTTTGATTAAGGGAAAGTTGGAAATTATGCCGGTACGGGCTTCTGTTCGCTTTCGTTCTCGAACCGAGTTGCACCATAACGAGCGGCAAGACTGCCAAGGCTCTTTTTGCTGTAGTAGGTTCGATCTTTGTATGGCTTCCAGTACCAGCATTTGCGCTTTGAGTGCCAGCGACATTTCAAGGCTTTGAGTTCTTCCTTGTGGGGCTTGGTATCGCCGACAATCCAGACCCATAGACCGATCAGCCAGATTTCGACATCATCCATTTGAAGCTTTAGAAGTTCGCTGATTTTCTCGATGATGGCCTGCTCGCGCTCGTATTCGTAGCGGTAGGTGAATTCTCTGTCTCCATCTTTGTGGGTGTGACCGTTGAGACGTTGCAAAGTTTCATGGTATTCGTTGTTGATATCCTGCATCGTGCGCGTGTCTCCGCCATGGTCGGGGTGGTGTTTGAATGCCAATTGACGATATAAACTCTTGATCTCTTCGGGGGTGGTGCAATTGGTGAAATACATGATTTTTTCCTTTCGTTGTTTAGGTCCAATAAACTAAAAGCCCAAGCCGCGCTCTTTGAGCGAAACAAAACAACCTGCGCCAATAACCAGGTGGTCCAAAACGCTAATGTCCAAAAGCTTGCCAGCTTCGACCAGGGCGCGAGTGACTGCGATATCGTCATTATTTATATGGAGAATCTTTGACGATCTCTTTCTGA
>CAZLNX010000385.1:0-5859 GCA_964560795.1 uncultured Anaerolineales bacterium
CTGATCTTCTTGTTTTTTGTGCAAACTTTTTACTGTTAAGGTACTAAGGGTTTTTGGCAAGACGATAAGATGATATTATTGTCTCGCCAGAGTGTCGTCTGTACATTCTGGAATACCAGGAAACTCTTAGGGTCTTCTTATATGCCTAGGCTTTTTGATAAACCACAAATTGGATTTCTAGTCTCTTTTCTTTTCCTGACATTCCTGACCGCTTGCGCTAGTCAGGAATCCGTCCCCACGCTTACCGCTACAATTTATATACCGCCCACCGTGGACCCATTGGCTATTCAAATGCAGGAAACTGAAGCAGCCAAGCTTACCGCAGAGAGTTTGCCTACTCCAACGCCAGCTTGCAAAAACGATCTTGAGTTCGTTGAAGATATGACCATTGAAGATGGCACGGTTGTTTCTCCAGGTCAGCGCCTGGATAAACGCTGGAAGGTTCTCAATGCGGGATCATGCAATTGGGGTCTAGAATATGAAGTGCAGTTGGTCGCAGGCCCAGCCATGGATGTGCCCATCATCCATGCGCTTTTCCCAGCGATCAGCGGAACCGAAGCTGAGATCCGCATGGTTTTCACCGCGCCAGAAGAACCGGGTCCATACCGCAGCGCCTGGCAAGCCTATGATCCTGATGGGCAACCATTTGGGGAAACCTTTTTTATCGATATTGTGGTGGCAAGCGAACCATAAATTACCGTAAGCCCTCGAACGAAAAATTCTATGCGACTGGAAAAGATGAGTGCAGGGGAGCCTCCTGTGCAGCCTTTATCTGGAACTTTCTTACTCATTTGAGACATATCCTGAAATTCGTTTGATGTAAGAATGTAATGGGGGAGAATAGCGAATATATTGATTCGATTTCCTAACAAACCTTAACTTATCTGAGCGTATTATGATGATTCGTGCAATACGATGATTGAAAATGACGGATAATGCTTGACATTGAGCGTTAATTCAGTATAATGTTTGCAATATCCGTCAAAAAGAAGCAAATATAGGTGATTCTGGGAAGTGGATAGCCATGTTGAAGTCAGCACGTCATTCTAAAATCCGAGCACTGGTTGATGAGAATGGACAAGTTTCTGTTTCTGAGTTGATCGAATTGCTCAATGTGAGTGAAGCTACAGTCCGGCGCGATTTAGAAGAGATGGCTCAACAGGGATGGGTTAGACGCACACATGGGGGAGCAGTTCGGATCGAACGTGCCCGTCGAGAGCCCCCAATCCTACAGCGGCAGTCTAAGGCAGCGGAAGAAAAACAACGAATTGGGCAGTTGGCAGCTCAATTTGTAAAAGATGGGGATACGATATTTCTTGGGAGCGGCACAACAGTGCATGAAGTAGCTCGTACCATCCGCAAAATCTCTGGCCTCACCGTGATTACCAATGCACTTAATGTGGTCAACGAACTGGCGAATTGTGAAAATATCGAATTGATTGTTATTGGTGGATTGTTACGACAAAGCGAACTCTCTATGGTTGGACACATTGCTGAACAAGCTATCCAAGAGTTCCGAGCTGATAAAGTGTTTATGGGGATGCGTGCTATTGATCCTCAACAGGGTTTTACGAATGATTATTATCCTGAAGCTATGACTGACCGGGCTATTCTTGGAATGGCTCCACATAACATCGTGGTTGCCGATAGTACCAAATTTGGTCGGGTAAGCACCGTTTTTCTGGCACCCGTAACAGCAGTACAGACGATCGTCACGGATAAAAATGTGTCATCTGAGATCGTAACCGAATTACGAGAAGCGGGATTGGATGTGCGGTTGGCGTAAGAGATCTAGCAATGAAGCTAACAGAATATCAACCTGACCCCAAACTGGTTACCAAAACAACGCAGATATTCAAACCCAAGTTTCCTGTAATTGATGCCCACAATCATACAGGCGATGAGTTTGGCGGCGGCTGGTGCCACCGCGATGTGAGGGAATTTAATGATGTATTAGACGCGGCGGGAGTCGCGTTTTTTGTTGATCTCGATGGCGGTTGGGGTGAGACAATCTTGCAGCAGCGACTGGATAAATTCAAGAGCGTAATTCCTGACCGCTATGCTGTTTTTGGAGGCGTTGAGTGGGAAGCATGGCCAGATCATGGCGACCAATTTGGCGAATGGGCGGCCAAGCAATTACGCAAACACCTGACCTGGGGTGCACAGGGGCTCAAAATTTGGAAAAATCTGGGGTTACATGTGAGGGACCAGCACAATAATCTGGTGACAGTTGATGATCCTCGTCTCATTCCATTATGGGAAACCGCTGGGGAGTTGAATATCCCCGTATTGATTCATGTGGCTGATCCCGTTGCTTTCTTCGATCCCATTGATCAACATAACGAACGCTTTGAGGAACTTCACGCGCACCCTGATTGGCACTTCCCCAATCCTCCCTTTCCTGTGTTTAGCAATATCATGGATCAATTTAGCAATTTGATCAAGCGACATCCCAACACGATCTTTGTCGGCGCCCATGTGGGTTGTTATGCTGAAAATTTACCGTGGGTTAGCCAATTGATGGATGAATGCCCCAATCTGTACGTGGATATCGCCGAGAGAATCGCTGAACTCGGTCGTCAGCCGTACTCAGCACGACGTTTCATTATTAATCATGCTGATCGAGTTCTCTTCGGAACTGACCAACCAGCCAATGCTGAGTTATATAAGCTTCATTATCGCTTCCTCGAAACAGATGATGAATATTTCGATTATGACCTTTTCACTACCCCTCACCAGGGGCGTTGGCGTATTTATGGTCTGTATTTTCCAGATGACGTCCTAAATAAAATTTACTACTTGAACGCGCAGCGAGTGCTAAATCTGCGCTAATGTTTTTGATAATACTGGATAAATTGTTTGGACAAGCTTAGGGAATAGAAATTCCTGAAAAGGAGGTGCAACTGATCTGAGTATCCATAAAAATATAGGGAAGCGCTCCCGCGTTGATTTTCGGCCAACAAGAAGCGCTTCCCGGCGAATGCAGACAATCTTGCAAGTCAAGATTCTCTGTACCGCTTTCTTATTATACAAAATTCTGGAACAAAATACTTATTTTTGGAGAGGATGATGAACAAAAAACTACAATTTATTTTTTTGATTTTTGTCACCGCAATTCTCGCCCTGGCACTGATATCCTGTGGCGGTGGTGAACAAGCAGATGTGGTTGAAGCCCCTGCGGAAGCTGATGAAGTTGAAGAAGCTGGCAGCGAAGAGGCTGAGCCCGTCGAGCTGGTATTCTGGTCGATGTGGAACGAGAATGAAGCGCAGGCTCAGGTGATTCAGAGCTGGATCGAAGAGTTCGAGGCCGAGTACCCCAACATCACCATCAACGCTGTGTGGAACGGGCGTCAGAACCAAACCCTGGTGCGAACCGCTCTCAGTGCTGGTGAACAGATTGACTTCATGGATCAGGATTCCGACCCCCTGGCAGGCGGCCTGATGCTCGAAGGTCAAGGATATGCTCTTGATGAATATCTGGACATGCCGGCTTATGATGAAGATGTAGCCTATCGTGAAGTCTTCACCCCTGGCGTTTTTGACCTCTTCGCCGGACAAGATGGTTCGGTTTATCAGGTTCCCTATGTCTACAACACAGTACAATTCTGGTACAACAAAGATATGTTTGCTGAAGTGGGCATCGAAGCCCCAGTCACCTGGGATGATTTCTTGAATGCTTGCGACACGCTGTTGGCAGCGGGCTATGCTCCGATAGCAGCCGAGAGCGACATTGCTTTCTATCAGATCGACTTCCTGACCTACTACGTCGAACGCGTCAAAGGTCCTGGCTTCTTGAAAGCTGCGGTTGAAGACACTTCTGGTGAAATGTGGAACGATCCGGTCTTCCTGGAAGCCGCCCAAGCGACACGGGCGCTCTGGGACAATGGCTGTCTTCCTGCCGAGACCGAAGGCTATCTGTGGCCTGCTGGTCAGCAGACCTTGGGCTTTGGTGAAGCTGCTATGGAGTTAGTTGGTTCCTGGCTGCCCATTGAGCTGCAAGACATGGCCGATTTCGAATGGGGCGCCTTCAACTTCCCGACCGTTGATGGTGGTGCTGGTTCTCAGAACGACCTGCAAGTTGCTCTCTTGAGCTTCATGGCGCTGAAAGATACTCAGCATCCCGATGAGGTCTTTGAATTCCTACGCTTCATCATGACCAAAGAGAATATGCAGCAAATGGCCGATGAAGCATTGGTTGGTGTGACCCGACAGGGTGTGACCTGGGCCGATGAGATTTCCGATGGCGCGAAAGCCGCTGCTGAAGCCAACAACGTCATGGGTCTCAGCGATGGTACGGTAGCGCTGTATCCTGAGTTCGTCAGCAATATCCTGTATGTCAATTGGCGTTCTCTCTTCTTGGGTGAACTCACCCCTGAAGAATATGTTGCCACCATGGCTGCTGACGCAAAAGCTTATTATGAAGGCAGTGATGCACCGGCCGAGGAAGAAGCTGCGGCTGTTGAAGTTCCTGCTGTATCTAAAGAAGATGTCGAGCTGGTATTCTGGTCGATGTGGAATGAGAATGAAGCGCAGGCGCAGGTAATCCAGAGTTGGATTGAAGAGTTCGAGGCCGAGTACCCCAACATCACCATCAACGCTGTGTGGAACGGGCGTCAGAACCAAACCCTGGTGCGAACCGCTCTCAGTGCTGGTGAACAGATTGACTTCATGGATCAGGATTCCGACCCCCTGGCAGGCGGCCTGATGCTCGAAGGTCAAGGATATGCTCTTGATGAATATCTGGACATGCCGGCTTATGATGAAGATGTAGCCTATCGTGAAGTCTTCACCCCTGGCGTTTTTGACCTCTTCGCCGGACAAGATGGTTCGGTTTATCAGGTTCCCTATGTCTACAACACAGTACAATTCTGGTACAACAAAGATATGTTTGCTGAAGTGGGCATCGAAGCCCCAGTCACCTGGGATGATTTCTTGAATGCTTGCGACACGCTGTTGGCAGCGGGCTATGCTCCGATAGCAGCCGAGAGCGACATTGCTTTCTATCAGATCGACTTCCTGACCTACTACGTCGAACGCGTCAAAGGTCCTGGCTTCTTGAAAGCTGCGGTTGAAGACACTTCTGGTGAAATGTGGAACGATCCGGTCTTCCTGGAAGCCGCCCAAGCGACACGGGCGCTCTGGGACAATGGCTGTCTTCCTGCCGAGACCGAAGGCTATCTGTGGCCTGCTGGTCAGCAGACCTTGGGCTTTGGTGAAGCTGCTATGGAGTTAGTTGGTTCCTGGCTGCCCATTGAGCTGCAAGACATGGCCGATTTCGAATGGGGCGCCTTCAACTTCCCGACCGTTGATGGTGGTGCTGGTTCTCAGAACGACCTACAAGTTGCTCTGTTGAGCTTCATGGTTTTGAAAGACGCGCAGCATCCTCGCGAAGCATTCGAGTTCCTGCGCTTCATGATGACCAAAGAGAACATGCAGCAGATGGCTGATGAAGCCTTGGTGGGTGTCACTCGCCAAGGTGTGACCTGGGCTGCTGAGATTTCCGATGGCGCTAAAGCCGCTGCGGAAGCTGAGAACGTTATGGGTCTCAGCGATGGTACGGTAGCGCTGTATCCTGAGTTTGTCAGCAATATCCTGTATGTCCATTGGCGCTCCCTCTTCTTGGGTGAGATTACCCCTGAAGAATATGTTGCCGCCATGGCAGCCGACGCAGCTGAGTTCTGGGCTGGTCAATAAATCTGTTTTTTTTTTTTTAAATACAGGGGTGCATTCTGCACCCCTGTATACTCTTCTGAGCTTGTTTGGAGAAATCTATGAAGGTTAGCAATCGTTTCATTATTCTATTTTTACTCCCAGCAATGCTAATGTATTTGATCTTCTTCTTGATCCCGACAATCCAGA
>CAZLNX010000386.1:0-5835 GCA_964560795.1 uncultured Anaerolineales bacterium
GGCTAGAAGAAGCGCTGGCAGACCGGCGGTCCCTCTCTAGTGCTGAAGATGATATTCTCGATGCTTTCGTTGCTCTCTGGACCGCTGAGCGCATCGCACTGGGGAAGGCAGAGACCATTCCCTATTCACCCCCCAAGGATGCATTTGGCTTGAGAATGGAAATCG
Organism: uncultured Anaerolineales bacterium; assembly: GCA_964560795.1. GTDB lineage: Bacteria > Chloroflexota > Anaerolineae > Anaerolineales > UBA11858 > NIOZ-UU35. Next base: position 166 of record CAZLNX010000386.1, read on the forward strand.
TGGCATGATAAATATTAAATGAAGACAAAGACGCCGGCGCCGGAGTCTTTTCTTTTTCAAAGGTTCCAGTCGAACTGCAATATAACTGCAGCAGAATTAAAAGACTCTCCGACGTCGACCTATAAAAGCCACTGTTTATGGTGATGTCTAAGTCACTCGAATACCCCAACCCGTTGATGCGAAATTAGTTTATCATTTCCCAATCAGAATCATCAATTCCTTCGATCACTTCATTAACAAGCTCAGAATATTCTGATTTGATTGAATAGTTATCCTTCTCCCAATGGTAATTGGGAAATTCATATTTAATTACCTGGCGGAGAAAATCATTTCTCTCATGCCCAAATTGTGATGAAATCAAAGACATAAAAGATCCAGCCTGAGATTCGGTTTCAGCGAACCCTCGTTTCACGAATTCTTCCTTTAAGATATCTCTAGTAGCAACCCCATGCTCAAAACAGGCTGGGATAAGTACTTTTCGAATACGCATTGCTGACCATAATGTCTTTTTAGAAAAATACTTGGACAGATGACTTCCCAATTCATCAATGTCATAGGTTCCCGGCTCGTTTGACATTGGAACTTTGAAACTTTTCTTTTTCTTAATTTTCTGTTGCTCAATTTCCTCTGAAATTATCGATGTTTTTATCAATAACTCATCTCCCCTAGAAGTTTTTGTATATTTCATTAATAGAGCATTTATACTCATGTCGTAGCTATTTGATAGCCAGTTGATCATTCTCTCAAGTGATGACTCGATGGAGAAACCGACCAATATGATTCTCTGTGCTTCATTAATTCCAAGTTCTTCCAGGTTAATATCTGGGAATTTTTCAGTTAGCAGGTCTTCGAGGGAATATTCGGTATGTTTTGCACATATTTCCCCTATTTTATCGATCGACCAGTTAGCCACATCCGAGGCATAATCAATGGCTTGTGCTAATGCGACACGAGGGAGTTTATCGCGTTTTAGTTCTATTATTATTGTGTTCCCAGATCGATCGATTCCCAGAAGATCTAGCGGGCCAGATTGAGTCTGAACCTGCCGACCAATAATGACAATTTCTGGCCCCAAGATTATTGGTGTTGTAGCGATCCATTCCTCAAGATCATAGGCTTCAGTTTTTCCCTCTTTAACAAGTGAAGTTTCGTTGCTTATTAATTTCCCATCATTTATTTGCCATGTTTTAATCTCAGTAGCCATTTTTCATCCTCGCATCCAGTGTGTAAATTGTAACCAATTGAAATATTTATATATTTCTCTATTCTCTCCACTTGATTTGGACAACTCCTGGATAGCTGCAGATTAATTTGCACAGATTTATTAATAATTCTATTTCAAAACAAACAGAAGTATCCCTATTATTATGTTCAAGCCAATAATTCCAAACAAAAGCATTCGCCCCCATTTTTCTATCCTATTCAAATTATCATGAAGCGTTTTTGATCTTTGGTCTAGTTCATTGTACTTCTCCATGATCTTCTCGTTTATGGATAGAAGTGATGATTCTAACTCTGTGTTCTTTTCTTCAATCTTCTCATCTAAGGATATAAGTGATGATCCAAGCTCTGTTTTCAGTTCATTTATTGTGCCTTCGACCTCGTCTAGCACCTTTTGCGTATCAATTTCCTTGATCGCTGCTACTAACTGATTCTGTTCTTCGACTGATGCAGAAATCTGGGAAGTTATCATCAATATTTCTTGCTGGACCTCGATTAGTGTTCCTTTTGCTTTCTGGTATCCTTCAATTTCCTGCTTAAGTTCAGTCAATTTCGTTGCAAGCTCCGTGGCGCGTTTTTCCGCTTCCAAGAATCGATCTCTGTAGGTCATGATGGCTCTCCTTTGATTTTCAGTATACCATCCACTAGATTGAATAACTTTTCCAATAGATAATTTGATGCGTATGTTGAAAATTCCATTTCAATGTTTTGGACCAAAATGCGAACAATTTCTCGGTTAGCACTAATTTTGTCCATCAAACTAACGACTAGATTTTGAGCCAGAACCATGTCTATCCGGCCGACTTGATTGATCAGTTGTGATGCTGGGAGCGCAACATCCAGAGGATCGAGACCCCAGTTGCTCTCGGATAAGGCGTAACTGACATATGCATCCATGTTCTCATGCACAATCTGTTCGTTCCGATCACGACACAAGACCTCTGCCAAGGCTCGGACCAGCAGTAATGGCGGATTGCTGGGATAGGACTCCAACAAACGAGCTACTTGACCTCGTAATTCGGCCGCCTCATTGGGTGAGCCAATTTCTTGCATGGTTTCCGGAATAATAGTGTCAAGTTCCTCCGAGTTTTCCCGAATTTTATCGAGCAATTCGGAAAATCGGCCGAACTCAAGGTAGTTTAAAATCCGGTTGCGTATTCCCTCATCTGTTGGATTAGTAGTTATCGCCTCAAGGATTTCACTAAGAGCGCGTCGCCGACTCAATTCAATGATACGGTATATGAAGTTCTTCACCAGATTCTCAACCAGTAAGAACACAAACTCCCGGTGCGGCAGCTCCTCGATTCTTCTCAGCGCAACGCGCCTTGCTTGGTCAGCGGTTTTCTGATCGAAATTCTGCATGTAATTGTAGTAATACGCCAAATTTTCTTCAGAGTCGTTTCCCGATAGTCTCACCCTAATAGCGCTGCTAGAATAGTCCACCACATAATCAGAGACCGCACCCACGATTAGTAGCCGGTGGACACCTTTTTCAAGACGTGACTTATCCTCATCCCTCATCCATACCAGATTGATGTTTTTCTCGACTTGAAGATCCTCAATTTTGGCCATGATCTGCCGGACCTGGCTGAGCTCCTGTTCAATCCCCTTGAACGAGTCCACATGGAAGTACATATTCCGGGAAATATCATCCCGCTCTCCCCAAGGAATTTTTTCACTCATGTTAGCGATCTTGTCCAAAGGTGTTCCAGGACTTAAGATTTCCTGGTTACGTCGAGGATAATCATTAGAAGCAATGATGCAGCAGTGTGAGGCTAGTTTGTCCCGCCCGGCTCGTCCGGCCTCCTGATAGAAGGCCTCGATTGACTTGGGAATATTCATGTGGATGGTGAAGCGAATATTCTGCTTGTCGATCCCCATCCCATATGCTGGGGTACAGGCAAACAAATTAATCTCGTTAGCCTTAAACTGCTTTGCTGCCTCTGACTTCATAGTACCCCAATATTCCGCATTGAAACCCTTAGGAGCCTTACCGCTGTAAATTCCAACCTTGGCATTAAGCTTTTGATTGAGTAACTCGAATCCATCCTTGACTCCAAATTTGCCGTTAACGTTGGGGTAGAATACCAAACCAGAATTAGTGTGGTTTCCCCGCAACTGGTAGAACGTGGTCTTGGACAAACCAAAATATCCCGGAAGGGCATTCAAAAATCCTATAAGCCGGTTGTCTTTTTCATCTGATTGGCATTGGATGACTGTGAATTTTAATTCACTTCGGTCGAATGAGGACGGAGTAATAACCGAATCGAAGTCCATGATATCAAGCTCACGACGCAGATCAGCAAGCACGCTCCGGGACGCAGTGCCAGTCAAGCCAACCAATGGGGGAATCACGCCATCCTTCTTGCAATAATTTCGGGCATTTCGGGCAATATTCAGATAGCTGACCCTGAAATCATGGCCCCATTCAGAGACGCAGTGAGCTTCATCAATGGCGATCACCGAGATTGGACTAATTACGGTCAAGCCTCTCAAAGCAGCCCTGAAATCCTGCATCTGTAAGCGTTCTGGAGCAATATAGCAGAACAAGTAGTGCCCTTCCTGTAAGGCACTTAAAGCCCGGATGCGCTCAAACCGGGAAAGCTGGCTGGTGATTCCTACTACCCGTTCAATGCCATAAACCCCGAGGTTGTCGATCTGGTCTTCAATCAGAGCGATCAAGGGATCAATTACAAGACAGACCCCAGGGCGGATAAAAGCACTAAGCTGGAAAGCGATTGTCTTTCCACCGCCTGTGGGTAGCAACAATATCGTATCCTTGCCCTGCAAAGTGCGACGCACCGCCTCCCATTGACCCTCCAGGAAATCAGACTTACGGTAAATAAAATACAATATATTCTTGAGGATGTTCCGGTCTGGATTGGGGATAGTGGTAGTAGCAGAGGGTATCTGGTGTTGAGCGATGCTCACAGGGATATAAATATCCGAGATTTCAAAAAGCCGTCCTTCCAACCGCCCCCAATCTGTTCCAGAATTGAAGGATACTATCAAATCAGGTTCCTGTTCTTTTGCAGTGCTGGTCAAAATCTTGAAGTGGATGTCAACTTTCTCGCCAAGAATGAGCTTATGGATATCTTGAAACAAGTTGATGAAATCGATAACCGCAACATTAAGTAATGCTTTCCATGAAGCCTGGTCCTCAATGTATGACGGCCTATCAACAAGAATCTGCCACTCTACACCAGACTCATACTGCAAGAAACCAGCTGAATACGCTTCTAAGAGCACTGCCTGAAACTGTGAAACAGCCTTGAGGAAAAGGAACGCAGCGAGAAGGTTATCTTCTTCCATCTTGTTTTTACGAGAACTCACCTTGCGAAGCGGTGCGAGGAATTCTGTCAATTTTTCAAACATTTGCGAAAAGTCAGTGCTAATTCGCAAAACAGAATAGCCTGATTTCTCCAGGGCGGCATCGCGCTTCTTGTCTTCCTGCGCCTTGTTCTGATGCTGACTGCCATCGATCTCTACCACTGCAGGATCTCCGAGTGGGTGGCAAACCAGGAAATCGACCCGCTGGTCAGTAGACGGTGCGATCTCGCCGTCAGTCAGACTGGATGCGGAGACCTGCGGGAAAACCCAAGGTTGCAGATCTCCAGTCATTTCTTTTTGATAGAATGCTTCTTCTTCCTGGCTGTCCAAGTTTCTTGCCTCCAGCACAGAGCGATAGGCCAGTGATTTCACAAACACCTCTCGCAGGCGCTTCTGGCTTACAGAATCAAAGTCAACTCCGATTTGATTTTCAATCCAAGCCTGGACATGTGGAGTGCAGTAAGTAATCGAACCTCGATACATGATTTTTTGCAAAACTGAAATAATGGTGTTGTTACGGATCTCTCCTGAAGGCAGCTTTGGGAAGGGAAAGTCCAACCGCCATTGCGAAGAAGCTAGGATCAACCTGTTCCCTATTTGTTCCCGGTAATGATTTATTTTTTCAATGAGTACGGGATGCTGGCCAATGGTTTGGTGGAAGGCAGATTGCGTATTAGGTCGGTTTGCCGGAGCATTGACTACTACTGGCATTTGGTATCTGGTTTCTATTGAATCTACAGCAGAAACCTGGAACGATTTGGTTGAGTCATTTGAAGCCGACTCTTTTATCTTTCCATTTTCCGGGATATCTACAATTTCTCTACATTCAGGAAATTTCGGGCACCCGTAAAATGGTCTTCCAGCAAACTTCCCTTTTCGAGCTATTTGCTCAACCATCGGGATATCATGTTTAGGACAGTGGGGAGGGGGCACCATTAGATTCTCCAATATCTCCTTTTTGACCTCAAGATTATAATATATGTCTTCATGCTCTGATACTCGAAAACTGATCCAGGTTGTACCGGTTCAAAGGTTTTTGGACACAAGGGCAGTGTACGTAGTCAAAAACTTTTGGACAGTTGGGGCGAATTGCTAAGCGGTGCTTTGATAACATGTTTG
>CAZLNX010000387.1:0-5786 GCA_964560795.1 uncultured Anaerolineales bacterium
GAACTCAACTTTACTACATTAAGCCCTACTTACTTATTTTTGGCGAAGGTATTGTATTAGTGCAGCCATTATTATTTTGCTGGTTACCATTGTGGGGACGGGATTCTGGCTCTACGGGAATCAAACACGAGTTGCAAGCGATCCTCAGGACGCGCTTACGATTGGAGCATATTCTGGAGATACTGCATCTCTAGTGTGGATTGCAGTTGATCAGGGATATTTCGATGCCAATGGTCTGGATGTAACCATAAAAGAGTTCGAAGCAGGCAAACTTGCTGCGGACGCGCTTTTGGCTGGAGATGTCGATATTGCCACTACGGCTGAATTTGTGCTGGTAAGTAATAGTTTTGCCGCGCCTGATCTCCGGGTGTTAAGCATTATTGCTACTGCTCGTACAGTCGAGCTTATTGCTAGAATTGATCAGGGTATTCAACAGCCATCTGATTTGAAAGGAAAGAAAATCGGTGTCACCCGTAAGAGCATTGGAGAATTTTCTCTGGGAAGATTTTTGCTCTTTCACGAGATGACGCTTCAGGATGTGGAAGTGGTCGATCTTAATCCCTCGGAGATAGTAGCAGGGATCACCAATGGAGAGATTGACGCGGCGATGACGTGGGATCCTAATATCTACGAGATCAAGAATCGCTTAGGGGAGAATGCGATCAGTTGGTCAGGGCAGAGTGGAAGCGATTTCTATTTTATTCTGCTTAGCAAAGAAGCATGGGTCGAGGCTCATCCATCTGCGGTCGAGAAATTCCTGAAAGCCATGATCCAAGCAGAGGAGTACATATTCCAACATAATGACGAAGCAAGAACACAAATAGAAAATAGATTTGATTACGATCCTGAATATATGCAATATATCTGGCCTAAGCAAGATTATATTGTTAGTCTCCCTCAAGCTATGCTCATTGCCATGGATGACGAAGCCAGATGGATGATAGAGAACAACCTGGTTGATCAGATGGAAATCCCAAATTATTTGGATTACATTTACCTTTCTGGTTTGGAAGCTGTAAATCCAGAATCGGTTACTCTCATTCACTAGAGGGTCATGATGAGTATCAGACAAAGACTGTATTTGAGCATCCTTTTACCAGTTTTATTAGCCATTTTTACCTTGAGTTTGATTCTTTCTTGGTCTTCGTTTCGGGTGAAAAACGCACTAGAGCTAGATAGTATTGTTGATCAAATACAGCGGGGAGTATTTGAGATGAATATCATTACCAACGATTATCTGTTGCATCACGAAGATCGTGCCCAAGAGCAATGGGGGCTAAGATATGCCTCACTGGCAGAGTTGCTGTCAAAAGTAGAATTAAATGATCCTGCCGGGCAAGTGTTATTAGATGAGATTGTTCAAACGCACACGGAGATCGACCCTTTATTCTCAGATTTAGTGGAAACCCACGAAAGTCATGGTTCAGACGAAGTTGTAGATCATGGAATATTGTATGTGGAGCAGCTTCTGGTTGCTCAAATTCTGGAGAAAGCACAGACGATGGTTGGGGCATCCATGCGGCTGGCAGACCTGAACAGGACTAACTTAGAATACATTCAGAGTAGGAGTAATCTCATACTGGTTATCTTGAGTGTATTTATTGTCATACCACTGGTTTTTGTCATTGTGTGGACAGCCAATATCCTTATTGGAAGTATCGCAAAGCTTCACCAAGGAACCCAGATTATCGCGTCTGGCAATTTGGAGCATAAAGTAGCCATCGACAGACAGGATGAACTCGGTGATTTGGCCCAGGCACTCAATCAGATGACAACCAATCTGCGAAATTCGTTGGGGGAGACTGCCTTTAGCAAACGACTGCTAATGACATTTAGTCAAATTGCTCATGAAGTGTTGCGTGCCCACTCGTTGGAAGATGTTTACAAAACAGTTAGCAATGAGGTCAGTAAACTTGGCTACAGTGCTGCCGTCTTTGTTCTAGATGATGATAAAAATCGGTTGATAATCCCTTATCTTGGCTACAAACCGGAATTACTAATCGCACTCGAGAAAACCACCGGCATGAAAGCTAAGAACTATAGCTTCTCGCTCTCTCCTGATGGTATTCATCAAAAGCTCATCAAGGGTGGAGAAGCCGTTTACATCGATCCATACATTGAACCTATCAGAGAGGCCTTGCCGTCGGCGATACGCCCTTTGGCTAGCAAGGTAGCCTCTCTAGCAGGTATCAAACAAGGCATCCTGGTCCCACTTATCGTCAACGGTGATACACATGGATTGTTAGTGGTTACTGGGAGCAATTTAACCGAAGATGATCTGACAGTTATGAAAGCTTTTGCCAATCAGACTACTATTGCCCTGGAGAATGCCCGGTTATATGAGCAGCTTCAAGGGGAGTTGGCTGAACGTAAGATCATGCAACAACGGATCGCCGATGCTTTGAAATTCAACCAGACCATCATCGGTGCCTCCTCACTGGGCATCTCTGTGTATCAGGAATCTGGGCAATGCATATTGACCAATGATGCCATGGCCAATATTATCGGAGCTACCCGCGAGCAGGTCTTGGCGCAAAACTTCCACGAAATTGAATCTTGGAAAAAATCAGGGTTATATGAGGCAGCTAAAGAAGCGCTTGCCAGCCAAAGTGAAACCCGACACGAACTCCATACAGAGAGTTCTTTTGGCAAAGAAGTGTGGTTGGAATGCCGATTTACACCCGTTATCTCAGGTGAAGAGTCACACATGTTGCTAATGGTTGACGACACAAGCGTACGCAAACGGGCCGAGGAGGCTTTGCGGGCATATACTGCTGTATTAGAACAAAGCAACCGTGATCTGGAGGAATTCACTTACATCGCCTCCCATGACTTGCAGGAGCCGTTGAGAAAAATCTTGGCCTTTGGTGACCGGCTGATGAATGGATATGGTGATACGTTCGACGAAACTGGTCGGGATTTTATGCTTCGGTTACATAGGGCTACCAAACGCATGCAAACTATGATCAACGATCTACTGGTTTATTCGCGTGTATCCACCCAGTCGCAGCCCCTATCTCAGATGAAATTGACCGAGGTTGCTAAATCTGTCGTATCTACATTGAAACCTGAAATCAAGAAAATGGGCGGGCGCGTGGAAATTGACTCATTACCCTCCATCGAAGCCGATCTGGTCCAAGTAAAGCAATTGCTGGGACACCTGCTCGATAACTCACTCAAGTTCCACCAAGAAGGAATACCACCAAAAATAAAAATTAGTGGGGGTGTGACAAAACAGGATGGACCTTCTTCCAACGAAGTCTGCCAGGTCGTCGTGGAAGATAATGGTATTGGTTTTGACCCGCAATTCTCGCAGCGTATCTTCAAACCGTTTCAACGTTTGCACAAGCGCGGCGAATATGATGGTTCTGGGATGGGTCTGGCCATCTGTCGCCGTATTGTTGAGCGTCATGGCGGTAGCATCGTCGCCAACAGTACCCCTGGGCAGGGTGCTACCATTATGGTCACCTTACCTATCCGACAAAATGAAGGAGAGAGAGTTTATGTATGAGAGAATCCAACCCATTACGATCCTTATGGCTGAGGATGACCCCGACGATCGTTTGTTGACTGAATATGCCTTGCTGGAAAGTCGCCTGGCGAATGGCTTCTATTACGTAGAAGATGGGATCGAATTATTGGATTATCTCTACAAACGCGGTAAATATGAAAACTCTGAGGATGCACCATATCCCGACTTGATATTGTTAGATTTGAATATGCCTCGTATGGATGGGTGCGAAGCTCTTGAAGAGATCAAGGCTGACTCGGAGCTGCGTCGTATCCCCATTGTGGTGCTGACTACTTCCAAGGCGGAGGAAGATATATTGAAAACTTATAACTTGGGAGTAAGTGGTTTTATCACCAAGCCGGTATCGATAGATGGTCTTGTCGAAGCTATGAAATCTGTTGGGGAGTATTGGTTTAGCATTGTCAAATTGCCCCCTAACAATGAGCAGGGAGTGTAAAATGAAAAAGTATAAATCTGTAACTATCCTGATGGCCGAGGATGATCCGGATGACCGCTTGTTAATCACGGATGCCTTGCGTGAAAGCAAGTTTGGGAATGGAATTTACTTCGTTGAAGATGGCCTGGAATTACTGGATTACCTCTATCAGCGGAATCAATACGAAGACAAGAAGCAAGCCCCGCGCCCAGGGTTGATCCTGCTCGACCTGAATATGCCCCGCATGGACGGGCGCGAAGCGCTGGAAGAAATCAAAGCCAATCCCAACCTTCGCCGTATCCCTGTGGTGGTATTGACCACATCACAAGCCGAAGAAGATATCGTCAAAACGTACGATCTGGGTGTGGGTGGTTTCATCACCAAACCAATGACCTTTGATGGATTGGTCAAGGTGGTGAAATCTATCGGTCGATACTGGTTACATATCGTCGAATTGCCACCTCCGTAATAGCTGAATAAATGTAACCAAAAATCTGTTGAAAAAAAACTTGTACCACGCAGGATGTGTGCTTCATGAATTTTGTGAACTTGTTGGCACCATTCTTAGAGGGGGCAAATATGCATAAAGAACAGGTGCCAGTCTTGCTCGTTGATGATGACGAAGACGACTATATCATCATCCGTGATCTGATTTCCAAGATCGACGGTGCACATTTTTCACTTGAGTGGGTGACAACTTTTGAGGCTGCGTTAGATGCTGTGAAACATCAAAAACACGCTGTCTATCTGGTGGATTATTGTCTTGGTGTGCACGATGGTCTAGAACTAATCAGTGAAGTCAATGACGGGGGCCAACATGTGCCTATCATTATGATTACAGGCCAGGAAGACCGCGATGTGGATATGGCTGCTATGAGAAATGGTGCGGCTGATTACCTGGTTAAAGGCCAGATTTCTGCTCAAATTCTCGAACGTTCAATTCGTTATGCTCTTGAGCGATCTAGGCTGATCAATACCCTCAATGAACTTGCTATACGCGACGAATTAACCGGTCTTTATAACCGCCGCGAGATGAATCGCATCTTGTGGGAGGATATCAATCGCCATCGTCGGAATGGCCGTCCCATCTCAATAATCATGTTGGATATTGACCATTTTAAGGATGTGAATGACGCTTATGGGCACCTGGTAGGTGATAAAGTCTTGCAATGGATCGCACGAATACTTCAAGAGGCTGTGCGTTCCATTGACCGAGTTGTCCGCTACGGCGGCGAGGAGTTTGCGGTTGTATTGCCAGAAACGCCTGTTACTGAAGCTCTCCAGGTAGCAGAACGCCTGCGCCAGATCATAGTTGCCAACCCTTTCTTACTTCGCCAGGATGAAGGAAGCTGGCCTCCGCAAATCCCAATTACGGTTAGTATAGGTGTGGCTCAACTCCCCGGCGATGCTGATTCAGGGGACACGCTCATCGCCGCGGCAGACCGTGCGCTCTACATTGCCAAGCATCAAGGTCGCAATCGTACGGTTCAGTTTAGGGGAGGGTGTTTACATGAATAGGAATCAAATTCGAATATTACTGATTGAAGATGATCCGGACGATGTTCTATTGTTAAGGGGAGCATTGAACAATGTGACAACCGTTCGATTCCAGGTATTGCATGCTGACCATCTTTCTATGGGATTGGAACGCATAAAAGAAGATGAGTTTGATGTGGTATTGCTCGACCTGAATTTGCCGGATAGCCAGGGGCTGGAAACCCTGGATGAGTTGGTTTCTCTGGACCGGGAAGTGCCTATTGTAGTTGTCAGCGGGCTGGGGGATGAAACTATACTGATCAAAAATAGGTTTTGTGAGAAACGGATAGTCGGGTAGACTTG
>CAZLNX010000388.1:0-5764 GCA_964560795.1 uncultured Anaerolineales bacterium
GAAAATCATTGCGCCTATTATAGCTGCCTTTCGGATTTATGCACCAAAGCCTCTAGAGGAGGAAATTATGTCCGGAAAAATCCGTATAGCGATTCTCGAAGATCATCAAAGCGTCATCGATGGTTACCTGTACCGGCTGGGGCAAACCCCAGAAATCGAAGTAGTAGCCACGGCTGTCTTTGGGGATCAACTAAAGCCCATGCTAGTTGACTACCCTGCCGATGTACTGATATTGGATGTTAATGTGAATGTAGCAGCGGACAATTCCAACCCCTATCCCATCCTGCAAACGATCCCTGAATTATTGGATAAATATCCAGAACTTTCAATTTTGGTCATCTCCATGCACAACCAGCCCTCCTTGATCAAAGCTGTGATGGACGCCGGGGCAAGTGGTTATATCGTCAAAGATGACCGAGCTACGATACAGGAATTAGGCAATGTGGTGCTGACGGTCGCCCGGGGAGACATTCACCTCAGCCAACAGGCCTATCAACAATTATTCAAGAAATACCCCCAGGATTCCGTTCTCACCCCCAGGCAATCACAAGTGTTGTCATTGTGTGCAGCCTATCCGGGAGCGACCTCTGTCGAACTCGCAAAAAAGTTTGGGATCAAAAGTTCGACCCTTCGCAACTTGCTTTCGGGGGTATATTTGCGACTTGGGGTAAGCAATCGCGCCGCTGCCTTAGCAAAAGCGCGACAGTTGGGGTTGATCTCTCCGGATCAACCAACCGTAGATCTTTAGGAAACCAGCTCTGATGGCTGCAATAGTGTCTCTGGCTGCTCAACACCAATTTCTGTAAACAAATTTTTCACAGGATCTACAACATCTGTTAATAATCCCGCGAGCTTTTTAGGGCGGGCTAATAATGTGCTTGCCAGGATTTCCTGCGCCGCTTGAACTCTACGCAGCAATTGGTCGATACAGTAACTGACCGCACCGCAGCGGATCAGAATGGTCTGTGCTTCAGCTAAGGCATCCGATTCGGCAATATTTTGATGTAATTCCAAAAAACGTTTCCTGTCCGGGTGATCCACAACTTGGGCGAAGAGGATTGGAAGCGGTGAGCGACCCTGCACCCAATCAGGATTTGCAGGAGTATCCATGGTATCGTTCAAATCATCATGGATTTGGATCATTTCGCCATAGAGACGACCGAACTTCTCAATCTGAGCAGAGATTTCGGGATCAGCGCCCCCAAACAGCGCGCCAACGCGAAGGGCAGCGCCGAAGAAGGGAGAACTCTTGGTGCGTACAAGCTCCCAGTATGTTTCTTCGTCCTGAGGATTTTGAGCATCCATATGTTGGCCCAAGGCTGTGGTCAGCAGCATCTGGTTTAAGCCGCGAATTACGGCCAGTTTCGTACCTGAATCAGAATGGCTCTGGCAGATAACTTCTATTCCAGCAGCCTGGAATGCAGCAGCCAGGTTCGCTGCCGCCCCCTCTCCGATGAGATGGAATTCCCCACGGGGATCTTCATCTAACATATCGTCGATGAGTATGATACTTTTATGCAGACATGCAATGGCTGTCACAAGGGGAATCGCATGATCGCGGCTTCCTCCAACAGCTGTGCATGCCAATATCGGCAATCGCCAGTGACGTGGTTTTTTAGATGCTGTACGTCTGAACACATCAATCGGCTCCGACCAACGCTGCAGAATCTGCAACTTTTTCAACGGTCCTACTGCTTCGGAATATATATCCATTTTTCCTCCATACAGCACCTGACCGGGGGGCTCCCCGGTCAGGTGTGTTCGTTGGGGAACCGCTACCAGGTTTCCCAAATCAGGTCGCTTTTTACCGCCTCGATTTGAGCGAGGTTGGCGCGGGTCAGAAGTGCCAAGCCCCGCAGGTATGGTACACGCTCTTCAGCGCTCGAGAAGAGTTTTTTATGGAAAGCTTGCATGGTCAACATAATTGAAACCTCCTGATATAATCCGATTAGAAACGAAACTAACATACAGCTGTTTTTAGGGTTTATCCTTACGATGTCACAGTATCATCGCATCACCTCCTTCCTGTCCAATAATTTTCCACCTGCATCATCTCTAGGAGATTCCAATGGAACGTAAACACAACGCCCAGATCAGGCCCACAATAGAGACGGTCCTGGCATTACTTGTTTTCATCGTCCTTGCCACATACACCTACGCCAAGTTCTTCGCTTTGCCCTATGCAGGTATTGTCTTCGACACATCCAATGGCGAACTCAGATTAGTCTTCACAGAAACTTCTCCAGAGGAATCATTAAGACAAGGAGACCTTTTGATCCAGGTGGGAGAGGAAAATTATCAAGATTACAAAAATGATTTGCTCATGACCCTGTTTGATGAGGAAAAACTGGGTGATGTGGTCCAGATCGCCGTACAACGAGATGGCCAAATTATCAGTATCCCTTGGTCGATACCAGGATGGAATCAGGCTGAATTTCTAGACCGCTTCAACAGTGTCTTGATTCTGGCGTACATCTTCTGGATTACTGGGATGACAACACTCATCCTGGTACGTCCAAGAGATCTACGCTGGCGCCTAATAGTCGCCTTCTTTTTTATAACCTCGTTATGGCTTGCCGCTGGCAGCCTCTCAGCCTGGCATATCTGGGGGAGTGCTGTTCTTCTCAGGGTCGCAATATGGTTGTGGATGCCTGTAGCTTTGCATCTCCACTGGGTATTTCCAAAACCCTTCCGGCGCTTGCCAGCCAGCGTACCTATGATGGGCTATGCTATTGGTATCCTATTAGCCCTACTCCAAGTTTTTCAACTTCTTCCAGCAAGCATCTACTTTCTAGGATTCATTGCTGGAGTGCTAGGTAGTTTGATACTCCTGTTGGCTCACTTTATCCTACAACCGGCAGACCGACGTGCCCTTGGATTCCTGGCTGGAGCCACAGCAATCGCCTTGTTGCCACCTGTTGTCATCAGTCTCAGTGGTCTTGCTGGCTCCATACCGACAACCATGCTGCTCGGATTCCTGGCAATGCCTGTCCTACCAGGGGCATACTTCTTGGCAGTCTTCCGCCGACGGCTTGGCGAGATGGAAATACGCATCAACCGGGCGATCTCTACATATCTTTTCTTCATCTTGCTTGGCATTGCCGCCACATTACTGGTTCCCGTAGCATATTCTTGGGTTGACCTGCCCGGCGGAGAGGTTTTTGTTGGCATTTCAGCCGTTCTCTTGGCAGGGTTATTGACCACTACCGGTTACCCTTCTTTTGTTCGTTTTGTCGAACGACGTTTTCTTGGTATACCCTTGCCTCCAACGCATTTGGTGGAAACTTACGCAGACCGCATCACCACAAGCCTCAGAAGGGGTAGACTCGTCCAGTTGATCAGAGATCAGTTCCTCCCCAGCCTTCTGGTTCGCCAGTCAACGCTAGTGCGCATCGAAGACGAAAATCGGATCACACTTCTCTACTCAATTGGGTTGGATGACAATCAACTACCTAAGAGTGAGGACATCTCTTTCCTTCTGGCTGAATCCGGGAGATATCGCCCCCCTTCCCTAGATGTTGGGGGTAATCAGCCCCAAACATGGATGCGGCTCATTCTTCCCATAACTGCGGAAGGGAAATTACTCGGGCTGTGGATTTTAGGTCGCCGGGACCCGGACGACTACTACGCCCCAGGAGAGATCGACGTGCTCGAAGCCATTGTCAATCAAACCGCCATAGCTCTGGTCAACATCGACCAAGCCGAACGCCTACATGCTCTCTACCAAGCAGATATCGAGCGACACGAACAAGAACGCTCCGGTCTGGCGCTAGACTTGCATGATGATGTGCTCAACCAATTGGCTGGGTTATCTATGAAGATGGATGAAAAAACAGCGCCGGATTTCGAAGAAGATTTCCAGGCGGTCACTTCCCGTCTACGACAAATGATCCAAGGACTGCGACCAGCGATGTTGAATTACGGGTTAGCTCCCGCTCTGGAAGATTTAGCCGATGAACTTTCCACACGATCTGATAACGATACAGGGATACAGGCCGAAATAACCTGTTCTAGCAGCGCCCGGTACGATACAAAGGTCGAGGCTCACCTGTACCGTATCGTCCAACAAGCCTGCGAAAACGCACTTCGTCATGCCCAGGCCAGTTCCATCCATATTCATGGCCGCTGTGATCCTGAAGGAGTACAGCTTAGCGTTCAAGACGATGGCATTGGATTCTCCGATCCCGATCAAATGGATTTCAGCCAACTGCTGGCAGACAAACACTACGGCCTTGCTAACATGTTCGAACGTGCTGCGTTAATTGGAGCTGAATTGCAGATTAAATCCTCTGCGGGGCGTGGCACACAGATATCAGTAACCTGGTCTTCAGGTAACGAGAACACTATGCCCTAACTTGTTATCTAGTTGTTAAGGTACAAAAGTAAATAGATCTTGCTGCTATGTTTATAACCAGAAAACATCTAACATACTCCCATGGAAGTTCCAAAAGAGTCTCACAATTTTCCGGTGTCTCATCCAAAAATGAGCTAATGCTTTCATACAAAGCATTTCACTCATAGTTTTCTTTTGCACCAGGAAGGGGAAAATGACCAATAAAAATGCACCATACGATTGGATCACGGGGAAATTTGTCCGTAGAGATGTGCTAGCACGCTGGACCAAACTAGCGCAGCTTGGGGACAGTCGGATGGCTTATAAACTAGCCCTTGTGAGGAAAAGGCAGCTGGATGAAGGATATTCAGACACGCCAAGTGGCCGCGGGCTGGCACTGCGTAAAGTTTTGCAAACATTTATAAAAGAGCTCAAACCAAAAGGGGATGATCCAGATTTCAGCGAACATAATTGGAGGATGTTCGCCATTATTGAAGAGCAATATGTTAAAGGAAGGGTTGTAAGTGCATTGATTGGGGAAATAGGCCTGTCAAAGAGTACTTATTACCGTGAACAACAGGCTGCTTGTGATCTTCTCGCGGAAAATATACGCCAGGCGGAGATGCAATACGTTGCGTCCAGGATGGAGCACCGGTTGCTCTCCACGGTTCCAATTCCTCTCTTTCGTAATCTGATCGGGCGCGATGCCCTTGTAGAAGAGATAAAACAGGCAATATCTACAGACCAACGTGTGGCGTTGCTAGGGTTACCTGGTGCAGGAAAAACAGCGCTTGCCACAAGCGTTATTTATGATCCTGATCTCCAGATGATTTTTCCCGATGGCATCCTTTGGGCAAGTCCCGGGCGTACTTCAAATGTATTCCCAGAACTTGGTAACTGGGCCGCGGCGCTGAATATTCAAATCGAAGATGAGATATCCTCAAGTGAAGATATGGGAAAAGTCATCAGGGAAGGTATCGGCTCCAAACGCGTTCTAATCGTGGCCGATGACGTCTGGACCTATGATGATGCTTTGGCATTTCAGGTGGGAGGGAGTAACTGTGTCTTTCTGCTAACAACAAGATTCCCTGAAGTCGCATTACGCTTTGCAGCTCAACACACCATTCATGTAAACGAGTTGAGTGAAGAAGACGGTCTGGTATTATTGACACATCTTGCACCTGAAGCAGTCGAGATGGTACCAATAGAGAGCAGTAAACTGGTGAAAGCAGTTGGATCTCTCCCCTTAGCACTCGTTCTGATAGGAAATTATCTCCGGATACACTCTTACGGCAAACGGCCAAGGACTCTTCAACTGGCAATTGAGCGACTTCACCAAGTTGGGGAGCGGCTTCAATTGGAGGAACCCCAGACGCCTTCCACTCCCCACCCTAGTATCCCAACCAGCACGTCGATATCGTTACATTCAAC
>CAZLNX010000389.1:0-5751 GCA_964560795.1 uncultured Anaerolineales bacterium
ACCTGATCTTCTTGTTTTTTGTGCAAACTTTTTACTGTTAAGGTACTAAAGGTTTGCGAAACCTTTAGGGTCTGTAGAAATATTCTTCTTCAAATTCTTGAAGATAAACGATACAAGCCGCATCGTCAGCATCTTCACTGGGAGATGTTTGGAACCAGGCATCCAAGATTTCGGTGGCAACCCACTCCGAGGTCGTTCGGATGCTCATCGCCAGGATGTTTGCATCGTTCCACAGACGCGCGCCGCGAGCGGTTTCCGCATCCCCACAAAGGGCACAGCGAACACCTCGCACCTTATTGGCTGCCATGCTGATACCCGTTCCTGTCCAACAAAACAATACCGCCTGATCATATTTACCCTTGGAGATTTGTTCGGCAACTTCAACAGCCACACGCGACCACGGCGCAGGCTCCGTCACCAAGGCACCATAAACATCAACATCAAAGCCGCGTTTCTTCAAATCGGCAACAACGGCATCGGTGAGATGCGTTTTCATGTCACTACCAACCGCAATTTTCATATCAACTCCCTTTCCACTTTGCTCAGCCCAACCATCATCTCACTAATTCCCCAAAGTCGTTTCCAATCCTCTTCCACGTGGCTGGCTGGGTCGGAGTCAATTGATTTTTCTTTGTAGAAATATTTTCCCGTAATCCCTTCGACGTCGGGGGAACTTGCCAGATAAACCACGGTGCGCGCGCCATCTTCAACAGGAATGCCGCGCCACTTCAAATAGAGCGGTTGGAGAACCTTGACCAGCAGTCCGTTATTCTTGCCCATATTGGTCACAACCAAACCCGGGTGCAGTACATTGGCGGTAACGTCCGTCCCAGCCAGCCTGCTTGCCAGCTCGTAGGTGAAGATAACGTTAGCAAACTTCGAACGGCCATACGCCTTGCGGATGTCATAATCCATCTCAGTCTGCAAATCATTAAAATCCACGGGGCTGTCTAAATGCGATTTTGAGGCCACATTGACAATGCGGGCTGGAGCGCTGGCCTTCAAGGTATCCAAAAGTAAATTGGTCAATAGAAAATAATTCAGGTGGTTTACCGCGAACGTCATCTCAAAGCCATCGACGCTCACGTGTCGCCTTAGGAAGAGTGCCCCGGCATTGTTCACCAGAACATCCAGACGGGAATAGCGCCGGAGGAAATCATCGGCCAAACCGCGAATCTCTTCAAAAGAAGATAAATCAGCCACGAAATAATCAACCTCCGCATCGGGAACCTGACGCGTGATTTCTTTTGCTGTTCGTATGCACTTCTCGACATTTCGCCCAACCAGAATCACGGTAGCACCCATGACGGCTAATTCCAAGGCAGTCTGTTTCCCTATACCCGAGGTCGCCCCGGTCACCATACATATTTTTGAAAGCATTGTTTTTGTTTGTTCGCTGTGTGCACTCATGTTCAAAATCTATTCCTTGTTCATTCTATGAAATCCAACCCCAATAGTATACCGAAGATTACGTTATAATTCTGCTTTATGTCTACCTTTTTTCGCCGTTCCATTGCCATAACCAACGAGCACGGCTCATGGGTCTTTCTGTTGAGCCCGCTGTTGATCGGATTATTCGCCGGGAAAAGCTGGTCAATGCCCACGCTTTATTTAATCGTGGCGGCTTTATGTGCCTTTCTTGTCCGCCACCCGATCACAATTGCCGTCAAAGCCTACAGCGGACGTCGCTCAAAGCGCGATCTCCCCGCGGCACGCTTCTGGATCATCATCTATGGGGCTCTTGGGCTGTTGATGTTCCTCGGCCTGGTCTTGCGTGGTTTCGGCTTCCTCATCTATCTAGCGCTGCCGGGAATCCCGGTCTTCGCCTGGCACCTTTACCTGGTCAGCAAGCGCTCCGAGCGACGCCAAATGGGGATAGAAATCATCGCCAGCGGCGTATTAGCCCTGGCTGCACCCGCCGGATATTGGATTGGGGTCGGATCAATTGATTCAATCGGTTGGCTGTTATGGGGATTGACCTGGCTGCAATCAGCTGCATCCATTGTGTACGCATTCCTCCGTCTGGAACAGCGTGGCTGGGACGAGATTCCTGATCTAAAAGTCCGCTTCCAGCGCGGCGCACGCGCGCTGCTTTATACCAGCTTCAACCTAACTTCAGTGGTGGTACTTACTTTTGCGCGGTTCTTGTCTCCTTGGCTTTTCCTGCCCTATCTGCTTCAATGGCTGGAAACCCTTTGGGGGATCTCTAACCCCGCGGTGGGCGTCAAGCCAACAACCATCGGTTTCCGACAATTGGCCGTGAGCATCGTATTTACTGCATTATTCATACTTACCTGGCGCTGACCATCACGCAAACCAATTGATCAGGCTGGGATAAAATCACGGCTTTCCTAAAGTCCAGTTCCTTGTCATGCTGAACGAAGTGAAGCATCTAGCGCAGCGAAAATTGCGCTTCGCTAGACCCTTCGGCCTTGCCTCAGGGTGACAATTTTGCGATAATAGTTGAAAAATCGCGACTTTATGAAATCCCTGGGTTAAAGTAGATAAGCTATACAAGCGTAAGAGAATAATGTAAAATCTTTAGAGAGAATAAATTGCCAGTTCGTGGAGGAAAATATTATGACTGAACAACCAATTAATCCTGAAATCACCAGCGACGACAAACTTTGGGCAGCCCTAGGCTATCCCATCCCTTTGATTTCGATCATTGCCTTGTTGATGGAAGAGAAGAAAGACCGTCCCTTTATCAAGTTTCACGCCATCCAATCGATCGTCTTCAATGTCGCCATTTGGGTCGTCATTCTCGTTTTGAGTGTCGTGACCCTGGGCATCGGCGCAGTCTGCGCTCCCTTATTCTGGCTGGTTACCCTTTGGCCAGCGTTCGACTCCTATAGCGGAAAATACACCGAGATCCCCGGCATCACCAACTTCATCAAAGGCCAGGGCTGGGTAGACTAACAATTTTTTATTAAACAGAAAGTGGGGTGCGCCTTTGATAGGCGCACCCCACTTTTCTTTTTTAACACAGCTTTCAGCTATTCACGTAACGGTTATGAAAGTCAATCCAGCGCGGCAGCACTTCTTCCAACAAGGGTGTTGGCGGTAAAAATGCAATGCGCAAATGGTTGGTGCCCTCTTTCTGGCCAAATCCAGAACCATTCACAGTGCACAACCCCGTTTCTTCCAGCAAAGCCATGCAGTAATCATAATCCGACTTTCCTTGGGGGAGTTTGCTAAGCCGCGGGAACAAATACATCGCGCCAGTTTCACCAAAGCACTCCACACCATTCATTTGGGTGAACGCCTCACGGATCATGGTAGCCTTGATCTGTAATTCTCGCAATATTCGCTGCTTCTCTTGAAGAAATGTATCGTACGATTGATTTCCTTCTTCGGGAGGGCTTACCATCAGATAGGTCAGCAGCTGCCCGGCCGTATTAGAGCACAAGCTGACTGAGGCTTGCTTCAAAACTAAATCTAAGAAATCGAAATCACTGCCCTCCACCTTAGGTGGATTTCTGATTTCCAGGTATCCTCCCCGATGCCCGCACTCTCCATAAAAGCCTTTCGAAATGCTGTGCAAACTACACAGGGGTACAGGCAAATCACCCAATGCCTTGGCGAAAGACATGAATTGTCCGTTGTAGATATTCTCTTGGTACACCTCGTCAGCGATGATCACCAACTGGTTCTCATGGGCAAATTGGATAACTTGGTTGATGCTCTCTTCACTTAATACCGCACCTGTGGGATTGCCAGGGTTGATAACCACAATCCCTTTTACCTTGACCCCTTGCTGCTTTGCTTCGGCCAAGGCATCATCGAGAATCTCCCTGCTGAACGCCCAATCATTGTCTTCGTCAGGGAAATAGTCGACTTGCACGCCTCCCGCGTATTTTATCGATGCTGAGTACAATGGGTACTGAGGAATTGGGATCATAATGCCATCATTCTCATCAGCGATCAACAAATCTATGACATACTTCACCCCCCCACTAGCCCCTGTGGTCAGAAAGATTTTGTCAGGGTCAGATTTAACGCCGCCTTGGCGATTCGCACCATCTCGCTTATCAATAAAATTAGCGATGGCTTCTCGAATAAACTGGAAGCCTTTGCTTTCTGTATAAGCACCCGTACCCGTCTTGGTCATACGCAAGATGTTTTCACTGAGATCTAAGACGTCATCCGAGATGAAATCGGTTTCACGCAGGTCGCTTACTGAACTCTCTTCAAACAACTCCTTAAGCTGATGCTCGCGTTCGATCTTGGCAGGATCTTCAATCAGGCTTAGCACCTGCCGATAGTAGGTCATCGAAGGTTGGCCTAGCGCTTGCGGGTTGCCAATATTGCAAAAAATGATTTGCCTGCCCTGGCGCTGCATCTCGGCAGCTCGCTGCGGGATTGGCCCCCTAACCGCATACTCCATTTCTAAAATATTCTTATTGACGTTGATGGTGGGTTCCGAAGAAGTTGTCAAAACTGCCTCCAGCAGAAATAAAAAGCATTAAATTGTCAGGAAAGTATATCGTAGATTTAAATGTCAGACAAATTCCTTGACTTTTAAGGCTCGCCAATCTACAATTGAACTATCGAAAAAATGAATACCCAAATCCTGGGGAGAGACCCGAAAGAGAAATCTGTCGGGCACCGAAGGGGCAAACTCCGAGCCAAGTCGAGGAGTGAAACTCTCAGGTAAAAGGACCCAGCATTTGTAAACCCTCTGGAAAGTTGTAAATCATGATTTGCGACACCGACGGGGCAAACCCTTCACATCCGAAGGGTGAATCTCTCAGGTCTACGACAGAGCGCACGCTGCATTCTTACGCGTGCGCTTTTTGCATCAAAAGGCGGTCTCCGCCCGCCATTTGATGCACTCCAACGCAAGAGCGTTGGAGTAGATAAAGGAACAATAACACTAATAATACTATAGCTGGATAACCGCTCTCTAACACACTCCAATGCATGAGCATTGGAGTAGAAGAAGGAACATTCACATCACAAATACTTTTTCAGGTAACCCGCCATTTGACGGCCTACGGTGCCAACGCATGCGTAGCACTTCGAAGAAGTTGGCATTGGAGTAGCTACAGATACATAAACAGTAGTTAGAACGTTGTACGTATGCCCGCCATTTGACGGCCTACGGCCTGCGGCGCCAACGCATGCGCAGCACTTCTAGAAGCTGAGCATTGGAGTAGCTGCGTGAACATCAAGCAATGAAATTATTTCCATAAATCAAACCCGTCTGGATTATGTAAAAGGAGACCAAAATGAACTTCCCCAAAGAACTAAAGTACACTGAGAACGACGAGTGGATCCGAGTCGATGGCGACGAAGGCGCCATTGGGATCACCGATTACGCCCAAGATCAACTCTCGGATATTGTCTTCGTAGAATATCTCGTTGATGTTGGCGAAACCCTGGACAAAGGCGATACCTTTGCCACCGTCGAATCCGTCAAAGCCGCCGCTGATGTCTATCTACCCGTTTCTGGCGAAATCGTTGCGATTAACGAAGATCTTCCCGATGCACCTGAACAGGTCAACAGCGACCCCTATGGTGACGCCTGGATGATCAAGATTAAGGTCAGCGACGCATCTGAATTAGACGCGCTCATGGACGCCGATGGAATCGAAAAGCTGGAACGAGATCACTAATCAGTAAACAGTGTTCAGTAAACAGTTTCAAATTATGACCTAATCTCTGTGTACTGTTTACTGTTCACAGCTCACTGAAAAAAGCTTACTATCATGAAGTCAAGTCCTTTACCAAAAAAACAAGTGAAGATAC
>CAZLNX010000390.1:0-5750 GCA_964560795.1 uncultured Anaerolineales bacterium
CTTCCACTCCCCACCCTAGTATCCCAACCAGCACGTCGATATCGTTACATTCAACAATTGGGATAAGCTTTGAGATTCTAGATAGTGAAACCAAGCGAGTATTATTAGCACTATCCGTTTTTCCGCCAAAATCGAATACCTTTTCAGAAGAGGCTGCGATCGCAGTATCTGAAGGGGATCCCGAAGAACTCGATAAACTTGTGCTAAGGTACGGCCTACTAGAAAGCAGTGGGCCAGATCGATTTACCCTCCATCAGACGATAGCTGATTTCGCATACCTAAAACGACAAGATCAAACCCCTGGGCTGCGGATGGTTGCCTACTTCACGGAATTCGTATTGGCTCATAAAGATGATTTCAAAGTGCTGGATCAAGAAATCACAAATATTCTCGCAGCGTTACAAATAGCCCTCGAAATAAAAATGTTCTCCCAGTTCATCCAATGCACAAACGCCTTGTATTGGTTCTGGCAAACCAGGGGGCAATATATAAACGCCGTAGATTATTTGCACCAGGCAGTAGAAATCGCTAATGATTTAGGCGACGATAGCGCCCAGGCATTAACATGCCACAATCTTGGACGGTTGGCAGTAAACCGTGGCAAATATGATGAGGCTGAAACACTATATAACAAGGCCTTATCGCTTGCAGAACAAGTTGGAGACAATGAACGTATCTGTGCATGCCAGCAAAGCCTGGGCACCCTAGCATCCCGGCGTGGAGATTTAGCATCCGCTCGAAGGACACTTCAGGATGCCTTGGATATTGCACGCAAACTAGCCAATCCTGACCTCGTTTGCGGTCTTCTGTTAAATATGGGTGTCGTATCAGCAATACTGGGAGAGCTTAGAGGGGCTGAAAGCCTGTACCTAGAATCTCTCGCACTGGCTCGTGAAGAGAATAACCAGCGGCGAATCAACTTATTGCTGCATAATTTGGGTGGAATAAACAGTGATCTCGGGGATCACGCTCAAGCAGAGGCGCATTATCATGAAGCCTGGGAGATAGCCACGAACGCCGACAACCAGGAGAGAATTTGCACCTTATTAGGGAATATGGGGATAGAAGCTTACCTACAAGGCCATTATCAACGCGCTGGCGATCTCTTTCAAGAAGGATTGGATCTCGCAATACAAATCGAAAACCAGTTGCTTATAAGCCGACAACACACAAATATAGGCGTCTTGTCAACAAAACTTGGTAATTACAAAGATGCTAGAAACGCATTCCAAACGGGCTTAGCCATTGCTCATAGGCTTGGCGAAAGCCTGGATATTTGTTGGATATACAATCGCCAGGGAGATTGTTACTTCCAAAACGGGAAACTCTCTGATGCGCACGTTTCGTTTTCAAGCGCACTGGAAATTGCAGAGAAAGCAAGATTTAGGGAACAGTTAGCCAGGGCATATTTCGGCTTGGCCCGAGTAGCGCAAAAATGCAGCCACTCCGCTCTGAGTGTCGAATATGCTAAAAAGAGCTTGTCGTTATTCGATGCTTTAGAACACCGGAAAGCGGAGGAAGTCCGGTCCTGGTTGGAAGATTTGAATAAGTCAGGACAGATATAATTAAAAAGTTCAGTGCGGTCATATTGAACCGCACCGAACTTGAAGGTTGAAAACTTAGCCAGGACTAATCTTCGTGGTATTGCCAGGAGGCAAGTTGTTTGCCATATTTGACAACTGGTTCAGACGTGGCTTTTGGGGCTTCAGTGGAGTTGCTCCCCGGCCATACGCCGGGCACAACTTCACCGGTTTGGGCATCGCAACTGGACAATTCAGTGGTGTCTGAAACGGTCCCGCTCGTGCAGACTGCAGTTTCTGTCGTGTTGTCTGGTAAGAGGGCCAGAGCGGCGGATGTCATATCCTGGCCGGCACAGAGAATAGCGACGAGAAAGGCGATTGCGACGATCACCCTAGGGTTGTAAACGTGGATTTTGATCTTCATAGTACACCTCGTGGGTCTTTCGTTATTTGGATAGATTTCTTTATGTGGGAGCAGGTGAGTGGCGCCAAAACCAATTTGGTTCGCCCACGAGGGCCTCAGCCATACTCCGTTGTATTTGAACGTGGCCGACGTTCGTTTGCACGGGCACTGCGCAGTACTTCGTGCGAGACTTGCCTCTAACTCAATAATAGACCCCTGTGCCGCACATGTGCGCACACTGTGCAAATCTCGTTTTTATTTTTGGTTCTCTTTTGATCATGGATATCGACAGTAACAAGTCCCCCAATATTCTAAAATATCAGCCAGGCTACCTGGCAGACTTCGTTGGTGATCTACGAACCTGGGTTTTCAAATACAAAACCGAAGCTGCCCGCTATGTCAGCTTACATCATTCCACAATCGGTCGTTATGAAAAACCTGACGCAGATGGGATCCGTCCTCCCATCGGTTATCTGGCCGTGCTTGCAAAATTATTATTTATCCAAGGGGAAAATGATGGAATCGTCTCCGAGGAGCTTCGTAGCAGCTTATTAGAAGAAGTGAACAGAGCTATTCAATTTGAATACTTTCTGGAAGAGGTGCCTTTCAAGGATTGGGATGAATTGGTGGAAATTGCAGATTCCTATATTGAAGGGCGGCGAGGAACTATCATTCCAGCATCATTTGATGAAAGCGAGTCAATACAGTTTCCACCGGAGCATCTGACTTACAAGATGGAGCCTATCCGACAAGCAATTAAAGCTCTACACTCAATACATCCAAAAATCAATAACGCTTACTTCTATCATGTTGACCAGGTTATCAAATATCTTTCACATTTTGTAGGATTATTGCCTCCCGATCATCGGCTAAATGAACAGGAAATCTTTACGTTGCTCGCTGCCGCGTATTTGTACAATATTGGTCGGCACTTTCCACAGCCTGAACATTCCAATGTTCTCAAAAGCCGATTGATGGCAATCAAGGAGCGCGGTGCAGTACAGGTTTCTCGTTTGGTGGGCGATTATTACCATGAATTATCGTGGGAATGGATTCAAGACAGTGTGGCGGATGGAAGATATCCATCGTTGGGGCTTAAGCCGGACGATGATCCAGTGAAGGAGATTGCGTTGGTTTGCATGGGGCATAGAGACACCAATCTGAGTGGTGATAGATACAAGGCCTCGGGCAAAGACTCCCATCGTATCCGCCCGGCACTTTTGGCAGCACTTCTCAGTGTAGCGGACATGCTGGCTTCGCTAACAGATAAGCCCAATTCGGATGATCTTCTGCGGAGCAAGGAATCCCCAGAAACGCAGGTATCTGCCTGGTTGCGCTACTATCTGGAACGTGTTTCTATCGAACACGGCCATATCCGCTTTCATTATTTGTTGCCAGACGATGATGACAGTACCTCAATACATAAATCGTTAGTTGTGCTGTCCGCGCCAGTACGCCTACGCTTGCGAAGTGTCGTAAGGATATTGGATAAAAACAACCTGACAATCTATTTAGATTCTTCGGTTGACAATGGACCCGGTCCGAAGATGCCGCCCAACGTACTGGACTGTGCAATGACACTGGCTCGCCAGTGGGTAGACTCGCTCTCAACAGCAGGGGCTTTGGGCCAGCCATCTGACGTTCGGGCTCTTTTCCAATTCACTGGGCTACGCAAACAACCCACTTTGAAATGGCTTCGTGTCGAGGGAGCAGAGCACTATCTTCTGCAACTGTTCGATATGAAACAAAACTTTCAGGGTAAATGGAAAACGACAGCATCAAAGATCTCGTTACCAGGGGATCAGATTGAACCAGGCATCCAATACGAGTGGATAACGTATGCTTACAAAGGGCGGCGGCAATTACAAGACTGTGGCGGCGGCGTCTTTTGGATTCTTGATCAACAAACAGTCCATTGGATAGATCGGCAAATAGCATGGTATGACAAACTGCCCCAACTTGAGCGTCAATTGATGCTGGGACGAATCCTGACAAAGTATAGGTTATATTTAGAAGCAATCTCGATCTATCAGAAGATCATCGAAAACGGGAGTGAGATAATGCAGTTGCAGGCAATTCAAGAACTCATCGAATTGAATAGAGAAATCAGCCGGCGACTAAATCGCTTGAAGCGTCCATCCAAAGCTGATGAGTATCTCAATGCGGCTTTGGCGTTAGCCAGAGAATTACGGGAAATGATATCTAGATCATATTGATCTGAAAAAGTGATATTTCACTCTACATTTTTGTATGCGTTCAAGCAACATCTGCCCGACTAACCGTAAATAAACACTTATACGATAGGAGACAAGATCATGAAATCGATAAATATATGGATTGGAATATTGATCACTATTTTGGCGTTAGTGTTGGTGCCGATATCAACAACCACTGCCACATCTTCTCCTACATTGACCCCAACACCAGCACCCGCACGACAACCTCTCGAGTCCCCCGACGATGCTGAAATCAACGCAGCGTACGGAACAATAGAGGCACGGTTCAATGGAACTAATGATCAATTGATCATCCTCATTGGCGAGAACCATGCCAGCTATAAGGTGCAGGAGAATGTAGCTCGCATCGCTGAACAATTGCTCTCAGAATACGATGTTCGTTTATTGCTCATAGAGGGTTTTGGTGAAGCCATTGATACAGGCTTTATTGACGCCATTCCGGATACAGCTATCCGCCGTGAGGTAGCCTGGGCATTTCTGATGACCCACGAGATTTCGGGGATTGAGTATGCGGCTCTCGTCAGCGGACCAGAAGTCGAGACGATAGGCATAGAGAATATGGATCTATGGCAACAGAGCCATGAAGCCGGAGACGATGAACCGGATGTTGATGACCCTGCTGTTCAGCAGGCTTGGAGTGCGCTGGTTGATCAGATAATCGCTCTGATTGATCAATTAGACTACACTACCGAGCTGGATAAAATGGTTAATGACTTTGTTGATGACGAGATTGGGTTGAGTGAATTTTACGACTATCTGCTGGAAACTGCTGCGGAAGAATCTGTTTCTTCTACCGCATTAGAAACCGCGTATATAGAACTTCAAAAATCACTCAGCCCGGTGCTCAAGTTTGCATCAGATAGAGAGCCTTTTATGCTGGATAACTCGCTGTCAGCGATGAACCAATATGATGTCAACGTGGCCATAATGTTGGTTGGGCACGCTCACTTTCTGGGTGTAGGGGAAGAGGGCGGTCTGTCGCAATTGATGCAAGACAGAGGGATTTCTTACATCTACATACTGCCGGACGGCACTGAAGATGAAACCACAGATGAAGAGAACCAATACTATGAAGATCAGCTAGCCGAAAAAATGTCTGCCTTTGAGGCCTGGCTGAATAGTCTCTTCAAGCCCAAACCCACCCTTTCAAGACCAAATCGCCAGGCAGAGATTGAAGTTGTTGGAAAGGTCGCATTCCTTGAAAGTGAGGCTCAAAAGGGTGCTAGTTGGGATGAATTCTCAAACAACTATGCTGATTGGTTGTCAGGTGGCAGAGTTCATGTACAGAATAGATTTGATGAGGCGGGGGATTTTAGCATCTATGCAGCGCGCGCAATGGGAGAGAACAGAAATGAAACCTTTGTTTTAGCTGTTTCTGCATCCGGCGACCAACCCCAAATTTCCCACCAAGACGATCTAATCGCAGATTGGACAGTGGGAGAAAGACGGATCATAGCCATCAAAGGACGCAGTGCGGATATCCTGATCGGGCGTGGAATCGTGGCCAAGGAAAGTGAAGCTGGAAAAACATTCGCCTATGGAGGCGTGCAAAAATAACTTCCCATTTTGAGACGGCTGAACTAATCGGGG
>CAZLNX010000391.1:0-5733 GCA_964560795.1 uncultured Anaerolineales bacterium
GCGACAGATTGATAGTAAGTATACTTGTTGGTTGAATGACGATACCGAGTTGGTGTCGGGAAGCCTTGATCTGGCAGTGCAAATTCTGGATGAGGACTCAAGAATTGGTATGGTAGGGCTAAAAATGGTAGACACTGTTGGTCGCGGGGCACTCAAGTCTTACGGAGGTGCAGTGTCGGAATACGGTATTCTAAACTGCAACCACGGTGTTTTGCCTACCAGATTACTACGCTCAGTTGGCTATTTCAACGAAGATTATCGTACTTATACGATTGATCCGGACCTCACAGCTTCTGTGCTGAGTACAGGGAAAGCCGTTGTCTTTACCAAGAAAATAGGCGTGCACCATCATCGTGCGGCGATTGGAGAAGAACAGCAAAGAAAGCGAAAGCGTGAATTGTTAAGCAATTTAACAATTTATCGTGAGAAGTTCATGTTTCTTGAAGCCTCCTCGTATTTATCATTTGGGTGGCGTTGGAAGATTCGAAAGCGATTATTGGATCTTTTGTTTATTCGCTCATCTCATGAATCAGCACGGTTTGGATTATGTGAGCGAGATCGCATCAACCTGCTAAAAGGACGTTTCGTTCGGTTCATGGATCCGTTAGAAAATGCACTTCATCCCTATTATCTGGTACAGAGGATCCCTCGAAAGCTGCTATTGTCTCGGGATAATCCTTACCGGCACCTTGTTGGAAGAGGGGGAAATTAGGAGTATTTTGCTATGCGACTATTGGTAGCCATCAGGAGTTGTGCCGGCTTTTACCGATTTGTTGCTCCCACCCTTGCCAAACTCGGTGAGGAGGTGGAAATCGTACTTGTTGCACCCGACGCAGAAAGTTATTTTGGAGACAAGCGGAAATTTCCCTATCCCGTGCAGAAACCGCTCGAGTCGATCACTCGGACCACTAGAATTCTCAGACGGACTCGCGGCGCAGTTGCGTTTGGGTATTGGGCTTATCTGGGAGTGTTGTCACCGCCAGCGCTGGAACGCTTTGGAAAGAAATTCCTGCCGGCGAAATGGCTACAGAAATCCTTTTTGACAGCAGGGCGTTTGTCTAATAGTCTGGGAGTAAATCGGTTACTGGCACGCGTGGCCCTGGTAGCGTTTAGGCGGCTGGAAGACGCCACGGTGGATGCGGGTGTCCTAGCCCACGTGAAAGCAATCCAGCCAGATGCGCTGCTTCTCACCCCCGGGCTTTATCCCCAGGGTTGGGATATTGACTATATGAAGGCTGGCCGCAGCCTGGGGATTCCGACGATCATTATGATCGCCAGTTGGGATCATTTGGCTGGTAAGGGATTGCTATCCACCATACCTGATCGCATATTCGTCTGGAACCACCGGCAGGTTTGGGAAGCGCAAGGGTACCATGCCATGCCCGCCAATCGACTTGTCGAAATTGGATCACCGGCTTTTGACTGGGTGCTTAATGGGGATTACAGGCAAGAGCGGGCTTACTTCTGTCGGCAGGCCAGGCTGGACCCGGAGCGCCCATTCATCCTTTGGGCGGCTTCAGCGCCCGGGAACTGTCTGGATGAACCGAAGGTTGTGCATACTATAATGGAAGAGATGCGCAAGCATCCGGCCTTAAACGGCTACCAGGTGCTAATCCGCCCGCATCCAAGCAAAAATGCGACCCGCTGGGAAGGTTGGCAAGATGCTGATGCCCCTGTTTGGCCCTCCCCATCCTTTCCAACTAGCAATGAGGTTAAGCAAGGTTTGTATAATTCCATCACTCATGCCTCTGCGGTGATAGGCTTGTCCACTAGTGTATTTCTAGAAGCAGCCATCCTGGACCGTCCGGTCGCGCTGCTGCGTACTTCAGAAGTGGTTAGCGATGCAGTATTCAATAAGAGCATTCATTTTCAGTATCTTCTGAAAAAGAAGTTCCCGGAAGCCGTCGCGGACGAAGCGGACTGTGCGCGCTGGCTAGCCGGCATTGCTGAAGGTGACGATAATGGTAGTGTTGCGCGCCATCGCTTTGTGGAAGATTTTATCCGCCCACAAGGGATGAACCTGCCCTCAGCGCAGGTGGCAGCAGAGGCAATATTGAAGGTAATGCACAAATGAAGTCCTCCATTCTCATCGCTGGCCTGGGCAGTATTGGCCAGCGCCATCTCCGCAATCTGTTGCGGTTAGGTGTAGAAGATATTGCATTGTTACGCACCAGCCCTCAGACATTAGATTTTGCCCCTCATTTGCCTGTTTACACGGATCTCGATCAGGCGCTGGCAACTGCGCCTGACCTGGTTATGGTCACCAACCCTACTGCCAACCATCTGGAGATCGCGCTGCCTGCTGCCAGGGCCGGATGCCATCTGTTCATAGAAAAACCCCTTTCTCACATTTGGGATGGCGTCTCCGAATTGCTAGAGATTGTAGAAGAGCGAAATCTAATAACTCTAGTGGGCTTTGATCTGCGCTTTGACCCCGGCATGGAGTTGATAAAGTCTCTGCTCGATGAGAACCGAATTGGACACCTTGTTTCTATTCAAGCCCAGGTAGGGCAGTTCCTGCCGGATTGGCATCCCTGGGAGGATTACCGGCAGAGTGTCAGTGCCAAGCGCGCAACCGGGGGCGGGGTCATCCTGGATTTGATCCACGAATTGGACTACGTAAGTTGGCTTATGGGTTCGGTTGCCGCGATCACATGTATGGCCGGTCAGGTGAGCAGCCTCGAGATTGAAACAGAAGATGTAGCTTGTATTCTTATAGAATTTGAAGGTGGCGCCATTGGTACGATTCATCTCGACTATATACAACGCGCAGCTAGCCGCACCTGCCGGGTCATCGGTGAGGGCGGAACAATTTTGTGGGATTACTTTACCCGAAGTGTATCCTGGTTCGAGAACGCTGTGGGGGATTGGCAGAGTTTCGAGTATGCCGATTTTGAAAGGAATGATCGCTTTTTGTTGGAGATGGAGCATTTGCTCCGCTGTCTCTCTGGCGATGAACGACCAAGCGTCGATGTTGTTTCGGGGAGCAAAACATTGGAACTTGCTTTAGGGGCCAAAGGGGCAGCAAGATCAGGAAATATTTGCCGGATCAAGTGATCGATGGATGATGATGCATTGATTGTAGGGGCCGTTTGTGCCCGCGGTGGCTCTAAAGGCGTCCCTAGAAAGAATCTCAGGCTGTTGTTGGGTAAACCTCTTATGGCCCATACCATCGAGTGTGCGCGGGCGTGTTCAATGTTGCACCGGGTTGTTGTCTCGACGGATGATGCCGAAATGGCTGAAGTGGGGCGCCGATATGGGGCAGAAATCCCATTCATGCGACCAACTCATTTGGCTCAAGATTACTCCTCGAAATGGGATGTGTTCCGTCACCTGGTCAGCTCTCTCGAAGAAATCGATGGAAAAAGAGTGGATATCCTGGTTGATCTGGACACAGGTGTTCCGTTGCGCTCTTCTCAAGATATTGCAGATTGTGTCGACTTATTGCTGTCAGGCACATCCGATGTTGTCACGACGGCCTACGAAGCTGAACGTAATCCTTACTTTAACATGGCTGAAATTGGAGAGGATGGGTTTGCCCATATTGTCATTTCTTCCAAAAAACACATTGCTTATAGGCAGGCAGCACCGCAAGTGTACAGTCTGTCCCCCGCTGTTTTCGCCATTCGGCGTGATGCACTTTGGAATTACGATCACTGGTCGCAATCGAAATTACAGTTATCTATAATGCCCCGGGAGCGCGCCATCGATATCGATGAAGAAGTTGATTTTGCAATGGTTGAATTCTTGATGAAGCAGAAGGAGGCTGTAAGTGAGTGATGTAAATACACAAGATATGTTTCGTTTGGATGGGCAGGTTGCCATCATTACAGGCTCATCAGGTTTGCTTGGTGTGCAGCACGCGCACGCTCTAAGCGATCTTGGAGCAAATCTGGTTCTCATCGACTTGAATGACGATGTTTTCGAGCACGCCGATGAAATCACTCAGGAGAGATCTGTTCAGGCCATTGCGCTGGCTGCAGATGTGACCCGGCGGGATTCTTGGGAAAACGTGTTACGGACTGCCTTGGAAGGATTTGGGAAGGTAGATATTTTAGTCAACAATGCCGCATTTACAAACCAGTCACAATCCGCTAATTTTGCAGCACCTTTTCCTGAATTCCCCTTGGTGGATTGGCAGCAAATTCTCGAAGTCAACCTGACTGGCACATTCCTGGGTTGCCAGGTCATCGGCCAACAGATGCTGGAGCAGCAATCTGGCAGCATCATCAACCTGGCATCCTTATATGGCGTCGTAAGCCCCAACCATCGCATGTATCCAGACACAGGGATTTTTCAGCCAGTGGCCTATTCTGTAAGCAAAGCCGGCGTAATAGCCCTGACGCGTTACCTGGCGACACTGTGGGCCGATGAAGGCGTGCGTGTAAATAGCATCACTCCTGGAGGCGTATTCAATGACCATAGCGGATTGTTCCATGAGCGTTACTGTCAGCTCAGCCCCGCCGGCCGCATGGCCGATAAAACTGAGATGCGAGGAGCGATCGTGTATTTGGCTTCTGATGCCTCCTCTTATTGCACAGGTCACAACCTGGTCGTCGATGGCGGCTGGACGGCCTGGTAGTGTTGTGAGGTGAATATGGGCACAGCGTTAAAGATTGGTGATCGTTTTGTTGGTTCCAATAATCCGCCACTGGTGATTGCAGAAATTGGTATCAATCACGAAGGCGACTTTGATAAAGCGGTACAAATGGTAGACGACGCTTACGATGCAGGTTGTGAGTGTGTAAAATTTCAGTGCCACGTAATCGAAGATGAGATGATCCCGAACGATGTAATTCCAGGCAATGCAGATGAAAGTATTTGGGACATCATGTCACGTTGTGCTTTGACAGAGCAGGAAGACAGGCAAATAAAAGATTTTGTTGAAAGCAAGGGGATGATTTATCTTAGTACGCCATTTTCACGCGCGGCTGCCATTCGTCTTGAACACATGGATGTTTCAGCGTATAAGATTGGCTCGGGGGAATGTAATAATTATCCGCTTGTCAAGCATATCGCATCCTATGACAAGCCTGTGATTATGAGTACAGGAATGAATGACTTAGAGTCTATTCGGCCATCGGTTGAGATTTTGCGACGGGCGCGGGTTCCCTTTGCGCTTTTGCACTGCACTTCGATGTACCCTACTCCTTATGATAAAGTTCGTCTGGGGGCTTTGGGAAGTTTAACAGAGCAATTCCCGGATGCTATAATTGGCCTCAGTGATCACTCGTTGGGTAACTATACCTGCTTTGCTGCAATTCCATTAGGTGCCCGGATCGTGGAAAAACACTTCACATCGGATAAAAATTGGCCCGGACCGGATGTTTCCATATCTATTGACCCTTTGGAATTGCAGGAATTAATTCACGGAACGCGGGCAATTTTTGAGGCCTTGGGGGGAAGTAAAGAAATTCTCCCCGAAGAACAACCAACCATTGAATTTGCGTATGCGTGTGTTGTTTCAACGTGTGAGATCAAAAGAGGTGAACGATTGACTGGAGATAATATCTGGGTGAAACGGCCGGGGACAGGTGAAATTAAAGCCGTAGATTACGAACGCCTGTTAGGAAAAATCGCGCAAAACGATATTGCCAAGAACACACAACTCAAGTGGAAAGATGTCGAATAATTTGACGCGAGATAAAGTATCTGCATACGGTGGGCAAGGAGAGCGTAAGCAGATCTTCTTTCTGACGGGAACGCGCGCCGATTTTGGAAAGCTCAAACCAC
>CAZLNX010000392.1:0-5730 GCA_964560795.1 uncultured Anaerolineales bacterium
AATCCTGCGTTGCTCATCTAGCGGCGGCAGGGGAAATTCGTATGGTGCAATATCTGACCAGTTCAAATAAAAATTTGTAGAGCCACGCTTGTGGCGAATGGTATACTCTACAAAATCTTCGGTTTGCATAATAAATGGGAGGAGTTCATGCAATAAATTTTGATTATCCGCACGACACACATACGATGTGTTTGCACAAATCCCATCATAATCCGCAATCGCAACTTTTCGTAGATGCGGATTACGAGATACATATAAAACATCACCTTTTTTGAAACGCATGTGAAAGGCAGAGCCGTGTAGCCCATCACCCAACTTTGAGCGTCCAATCAAACGCAAGCTCCCTGGTTCAAAGTGCTCGCCACGTGTGTATTCAGTCAGCCCACAATTTTCAAGGTCTGTTACACGGTCTTGGATTTTGTGAACAACATCCCCGAATCGAACCACCTTCCATCCGGGTTTCAAGGGTTGATTACTCATTAGTTATCTCCCCCATTCGTTAGCCCATCAACCATATCAACAATTGTGTCCATTTCTAGCCAGAATGTTCTGCTAGGTTGTTCCCACTGCGCCCAAATTGATTTTAGGCTGTGGTTTTCCAAACTCTGATTTGAACTGTTTTTCGGTTTTACATAAAGGGGAATTGAAAGGCTGTGACCATTTGCTCGAATTTCTTCAATATCTGCAATTTTGGCAAAACCAACATCATTTTGATATATTGCGTAAGGTTTTACCAATCTTGATAAATGAGTTTCTTTGAGAAAACTAATAGAGCCTTCTCTGACTACTTCGTTTACTCCATCAATAAACAGAACCTTTCCTTGCCGCTCAGATGGCTTTTTACTTCGACAAAACACAACACAGGCTTCCATGGGTGAGTTGTAAAAAAGATTCTTCCCTAAACCGACAACCGCTTCCACTAAATCTAGCTCAACCAATTCTTTACGCATTGCAGCTTCGTCTAGGCGTGAGAGCACCCCATGCGGGAAGAGTATGGCACAGCGCCCGGTTTGCGGATCCAAGCTCTTGAGAATATGCTGGAAGAAAGCATAGTCGGCACGTCCCTGGGGTGGGGTGCCTAGGAAGTTGCGCCCCCAGGGGTCACTGGCCCAGGCTTCCCGGTTCCATTGTTTGATCGAGTAGGGCGGGTTGGCCAGGACTACATCGAAGGTCATCAAGCGGTCTTGTTCGGTGAAAGCGGGGCGCTCCAGGGTATCCCCGCGGGCAATGTGGAAATCTTCGACGCCGTGCAGGGCCAGGTTCATGCGGGCGATGGCGGCGGTCAGGTGGTTGCGCTCCTGGCCATAGAGTCCCAGGGTGCGGTATTCGCCTTTGCCGCGACGGACCTGGTCGAGGGCCGAGATCAACATGCCGCCGGTTCCGCAGGTGGGATCACAGATGCGTTCACCGGGTTGCGGGTCGAGCATCTGAACCATCAAATGTACCACGGTGCGGTTGGTATAGAACTCCTGTGCGGTGTGACCGCTGTCATCAGCGAACTGTTTGATCAGGTACTCGTAAGCATTACCGAGTTCGTCTTCGGGTACGTTGGCCAACGAAAGGGTGTGCCTGGAAAAATGCTCCAGCAGATTCTTGAGGGTGTGATCGGGCAGGCGTTCCTTATTGGTCCAGGGCGCGTCGCCGAAGATACCGTCTAACCGATCGGGGTTAGCGGCTTCGATACCGCGCAGGGCGTTGCGGATGGCTTGACCAACCTCTTTAGGGGTCTCGCGCACTTCCTGCCAGTGAGCGCCAGGTGGGATGATGAAACGTTCATCGGCCATGGAGCGGGCATAGTTCGCATCTTTTGTATCTGAGAAGGCTTCAGCGTACTCTTCATCCCAAACATCGGAGAGCCGCTTATAGAATAACAGCGGAAAGATGTACTGTTTGTAATCGCCGGCGTCAACTAGTCCGCGCAAGATGTTTGCTGCTCCCCAGAGGTAGGATTCGAGTTGGGATTGAGAGAGTCTGTCCGTCATTCGGCAAGCACCTCGGCAGCGGCTTTGGATGCAATCGGTTCGATGGCATTATAGAAGGCGATCATTTTGTCAACGACCCAGTCTTGAAGTTTGACTAAAGTTTCAGCATCATCCGTGATGGATCCGGTATGGTAGAGTGCGATTCGGGAAGCCTGCTTATCATCAATTCGTTCCCAGCTGATTTTTCCAAGACGTTCACCTAAATCAGCTTGATGTATTCGGATCAGATCAAAAATCTTTTTATTGGTATCTCGATCTCCAGTGTCGATATAAAGCTCAACTCGCATCCGATTCCCCCGGGCAAAACTTACACCAAAATTTCCTATGTGAGAATCAGATACTGAAAGATTATTGTTAACCATCCAACTTTGCCCACTATGTGGAAAATCTTTAACTGGGAAATTTGCTTTTTCACGGAGCTTCGGGAGTAATCTGCTAAAGAAGTCAATATATGCTTTGTTCCGCTCTTTGATTCTTGCAAAAATAACGGTCTTAGTTGACATATTCAGGAAACTTCGTCGCCAACCTGCTTCAAGCCAAAGGCGTGAATGGTAATGGGCAACTGAGTCGTTTGCCCACCAAGCTCGGTGAGTATATGCTGAATTCGGTAAATCCCCACCTATAATTTCTTCTATTTCTTCAAATGATAAACTAACACGATCATCTTTTCCTGGGCGGCTTCGAAGCCAGTCTGCTAATGGTGTATAACGACTATCTCTTGGTTGAGTTTCTTCATCTTTTGGAATTATTTCAGATGGAGCACTGAACGTAGAATCTTTTTCTCGAATGACTCTCGTTTTTGTTTCTTGTTTGTATACATCATTCGGCCAATCACTTACTGGAATTCCAATTTGTATTCGGTCGAGTTTTCTTTT
This sequence comes from uncultured Anaerolineales bacterium, assembly GCA_964560795.1. Lineage (GTDB taxonomy): Bacteria > Chloroflexota > Anaerolineae > Anaerolineales > UBA11858 > NIOZ-UU35. The sequence continues at coordinate 2,858 of CAZLNX010000392.1, forward strand.
ACACTCAATTAGTTGCCTTCGCTGCAAAGGAGTGATTTCCTTTAAGTGCGCCAAATCATTACGAGCCTTCCGAACATTGTGCAAAAGTTTTCTGATGCGGATTGGGGAATAACCAAATAAATTCTCAAATTGATCCTGGTAGTTTTTATCTAGCAATAATTCAATATAATCATAAAGAGTTAAATCATCAAAGGGTTTTACTTTTGACTTTCCTTCAAAGTTACCTTCATAGCTTTGCTCCATCGCGCTTTGGTCAAGTGTGCCCACATTCACAACATTTATGTAATGCTTCAAAGCTTTTGCATAATCTCTTTTTGAAACTAAATTGGTGTTTGTAACCTTTTCTATTGCTTGAACAAGCGCTTCATTATCTGGCTCATCTTCAGGTTGATTGAAAATAAATCGGATGATCTCTTTGATCGTTGTCTCGATATCTTGAACATTCAAGAGATCTTCAGAACGAGCTCTGAAATACTCGGTTGAATCATAGGTTGTCACGATACCAATGAGTTTTCCATTAGTATCTACGATGAGAATAGCATTGGTATCTCGAAGTCGATTTAGCATATCTGAAATTTCATCATCGCTGCGAAACAACTGAGACCGATTTATGTCTTCATAGACATCAGCTACTTGCAATTCATCTAATTCAATTTCCTGGTTTACTAAGCTAAAAGTAATTCCCTGATAGGTGACAAAGCCAATTGGAAAATCGTTTTCGTCAACCACCGGCAACTGGCTAAAATCATTATCCAGCATTTTATTAAGCGCATCATCAAAGTGATCTGTCAATTTCACAGTCACTGGCTGGTTTTTTTCATCGACAAAACTGCTAAAAACAAGAGACATGATCTAATCCTCTAACCAATTGCCTTCAATCATTACTTTGCGAAGATGTTCTTCGGCTTCCTTAACGTTGGAAAGTGCCACTTTGAAATCGGCGATTGCTTCATCTAGCGGGGGGATATCTTCTCCGATGGGGGGCAGCACGTACCGGGAGATATTGAGAGTCCAGTCTTCTTCCTCGATTTCATCTAATTCAACCACACGGGTTCGATCTTTGACATCTTCAAATTCTTGCACCCATTTCAGGATATCGGCGGCGTGTTCAGGCTCCAGGAAATTTTGCGCCCGTCCCTTGCGATACAGTTCGGATGCATCCACAATTAGCACTTTTTCTTTTTTCTCTGTGGGCTTGTGCCTTCGTAGGATCAAAATACAAGCGGCCAGCCCGGTGCCATAGAATAAATTCGGCGCCAAGCCGATCACGGTCTCGATGAAATCTTGCTCCAAGAGATATTTCCGGATATTGCCTTCAACACCACCCCGGAACAAAGTACCTTGTGGAAGAACCACGGCCATGCGTCCGCTGCCAAAGGCCATTGAAGCCACCATGTGCTGTACCCAGGCGAAATCACCACTGCTGTCGGTGGGCAGGCCGGCAAAGGCCCGTCCCCAGGGATCGCTCTCCCAAATCTCACGCCCCCACTGCTTGAGTGAGAACGGTGGGTTGGCGATTACACAATCAAAAGTGGCTAGTCCACCGGTGGATGGATCCGTAAAGATTGGGGCACGTAAAGTATCTCCGCGTTCGATAGCAAAGTCTTCGATGCCGTGCAAGAGCAGATTCATCCGGGCCACGGAGGCGGTGGTTAGGTTTCGTTCCTGACCAAAGAGTTTTCCAAAAAAGGTACGGGGATCGCCACCCTGATCGCTAACGTGTTGAACGGCTCCCAGTAACATGCCTCCGGTGCCACAGGCTGGATCGTAAATGGTTTCCCCCTCCTTAGGCGTAAGGATATCGACCATCAAACGAACAACACTGCGGGGTGTATAGAACTCCCCCGCTTTTTTGTTGGTGGCATCAGCAAACTGCTTGATCAGATACTCGTAGGCATCACCGATAATGTCGCTCTCAACCTGAGCGTTCCCCAGTTTCAAAGCGGAAAAGTGCTCGATCAGGTCTTTGAGCAGGGCATCGGGGAGGCGCTCTTTATTGGTCCACTGGGCATCTCCAAAGACTCCATACAGGTGCTGCTGGTTGGCCGATTCGATCCCCCGCAAAGCATTCTGTAGGGCAGTACCTACGTTTATGGGAGTCTCGCGAACATTCTGCCAGTGGCAGCCTGCTGGGATTTGAAAACGGTGCTCATCGGCAAAATCTTCGCCGTAGGTTTCAACCATCTCCTGGTATTCTTCATCCCAAACGTCACAGATGCGCTTGAAGAACAGCAAGGGAAGGATGTAGCTCTTCCAGTCAGTGCGGTCAACGGGGCTGCCGCGCAAAATATTGGCGGCTTCCCAGAGATGAGATTCAAGGGTGGAGATGTCGATGGTGGTGGTCAAGTTTAATAGTCCTGGTAATTGAAAATCCCCTTGCGTCAGGTGAGCCCCTTCGGTAGAATAAATACGCCGAAGCGTCCCCACAACGCTGAGGCCATCCCTCGCAGGCGGCATCCTGGCGAGGTTTTTTCTTTCATGAGTATATCATAGCGCCAGAGTGCGCTGCTCCTTATTGGATGCCGAATCTAATCTCTTCAATTGCCACCAAAAGGTTCACAAAGTTTACTCATCCGGCTGATGGCGGTGTGATACTCTAACGCCAATCGTTCAGCCAGCGTACTTGCCCAACCCAATCCTCGACATCCGTCTCGCTGAGGGCACGGTCCAACGCCTCGATCAACACGGAAAGCGTCCAACTGGATTGAGCTGCCAGGATGATGCCCCCATGCTGGGGATGTTGCTTTGCTAAAATGATAAAATCCCGGATATTGAACGTGAAGATACAGCGCCCGTGAGCGGTGGCGCCCAAAAGTTGACGCTCGTCGCTGGCATCGCGGCGCATCCAGTCGTTGGGAGTGCGCGTGACATCA
>CAZLNX010000393.1:0-5708 GCA_964560795.1 uncultured Anaerolineales bacterium
CCCCAGGCCGACCTATAAGCCGCATTAGGGCGTCTTCTGGGGGTACCCCTAACTGGGGACATAATTCCAATAATATCCGTACTCATTGTATTCGCATAATTACAGAACGACAAGCGGCGGTTCTGATCCGTTTGCGCGCTAACCCTTTTCCATTGGCTGCTAAAGGTTTATTCAATCGCGCCAAGTAGTGTCTTTTAAAAAACATGCAATCCATCACCTCCAACGTCATGATGAGTTACCAAGGCCTACGAACCGCTGTAGTGATCCCCCTGACCCAATCCAGTGTCACGGGTTCTGTGGCTGGATTAATGGCGCTAAGCCTGGCCTGGGCTGCTCAAGTAGACAATCCTGTAGCTATTGGTGCTTTGGCTGCTTCGCTCAGTCATATGTTGACCTGGTTGATATTGTTGCGGCGCTGGTATTCAACCGTAGAATATTTCGAAAGCTTGTTGGACACCAAAGCGAATGCTCAGGATGAAAATCCGATTTCTGTTGAAACCATAGAGAAACCCAATCTGCGACTGGATATCACCGATCGCAACAGAGTGCAAATCCTTGATCTCCCCATTCAGCCAGAGCAACTGCTAAGCTGGGCAGATGGCCTGGCCAATGGCCTCAGCCTAAGCGAGTCCACCTGGACCGGCAGTGGAAAACTCTTTTCGACCAGCGAATACAGATCACTGCGAGACATCTTGATCCAAAGGGGATTGGCACGTTGGAAGAATCCCGGATCCCCGAAACAGGGCTGGGAACTGACGGTAGCTGGCCGGGCCGTGGTGAGAGAAGCCGCTTTGAAATCGCTCCCCCACCCTGCTTCAATGAATGCCTAATCAAAAAGGAATCCCGAGAGTGTACGCACGCATACGCACGTACGTACGGGAAATCACAAGGAGAATAAACATGGAAACCACACATATCCCCATCATCGCCCTGGATCCAGGCTATGGCAGCACAAAGATTTGTGTTTTCGGCGAAACTGCTTTGATCCAATCTGCTGTATCTCGGCCCCAAAAAGTTGGTTTGGCAGCAACCGGTATGAAAACCGCCCGCCATGCTCAAAAAGTCAGCTTTGACCAGATTCACTTTGCGGTCGGTCCGCATGCCTGGCATTGGGGCGTTCCGTATGGCAGCCTTGACTACACCGCCCTAGCCGCTCCAGAACGCCGGGCATTATTCTATGCCATTTTGTCCCACCTACTTGAGCCAGCACAATATTATGTCGAACAACTCATCGTCGGTCTTCCGGTGCCTCTGCTTCAAGATCAGACGCAAGCGGAAGCCGTTTTTGGTGGTTTGAAAACATACAAAGGCCAACATTCATTTCGTGTTGATGGTAAGAAATTCGACTTATCGATCAAGCGCCTGAAGGTTCTAGCGCAACCGGTTGGAGCTTACTCTGATTGGCTGCTGGATGATGATCTTCGCTACCGTAGAGGCGGACGCCAGGCGGAAGTTGCGGTGCTCGATCTAGGTATGAATACCCTGGATTTGTACGTTGTCCAGGGTGGGCAAGTTTCACCGCGCTTCGTTGGGGGTGGCAAAGTCGGCGTACGTCGTTTGCTCGAACTCGTGATGGGAAATGGCCACGATGTAGAGGAGCTCGATGCCAGCTTGCGACAAGGTAGTTTGCGACCCTCGAAACCACAACTTGAAAGCTGGTTGGGTGAGGTGCTAGGAAATATGGAGCGCACCTGGCCCAATCTACGCCGCTTCGATGCCGTGATCCCCACTGGTGGTGGCGCGGTCATCTTGGGCGACATGCTGCAGCACGCTTTGATCGCCAAAGGTGCGGCAGCGCACTGGCCAGAAGATCCCCTGACCGCCAATGTGCTTGGCCTATGGAAATGGGGCATGCGCCGTGTCCGCAATCGTTGAAAAGGACGATGGCACCCTGGTGGTGACCGTGCGCCTGACGCTCAAACCTGGTAGGGATGATGCCTTGATTGCTCTGGTCCATTCTGCTCCTTATCGTGGCTTGGCTGCCACAGTCCGTGAAGCCATGCGCAGTGGAGCCTCTCATTTCGTAGCCTATGAAGTGGATGATTATGAGGATGATTTTGAATTACCCGATTTGGGTACTGAGCTTTGATGTTACATAATCCTGGCTTCGCACCAAAATGTAACATTCGCATTTTGTCTGCTCGAAATATGCCCAAGCAGTATGAATGCAATCAAATGCGCACAAAAATCAGACCCTCTCTATTACCAAATATTTTATATGTGCGCCAGAAAAAAGGAACAATATGGCCAAGAAATTCTCGAAACTCACCAACCTTTGTTACGAAATCAATGGCGTGGCCATGGACTTGCAAAACCGCCTCGACGTGGACCATGCCGAGGACGTATATGATCGGCTGTTTCTGGCTGAACTAGAACTCGCGGGCTTCAAAGTAACTGATAAGCCGAAACTGAAAATCACCGATGCGAACAAATATATCATCAAGGTATATCAGCCAGATTTTCGGGTTCGCCGCAATGGGATCAGCGTATTGGTGGAAATCAAAGCCGATCCCGATGGTTTGATGCCTTCCTACGAACGCAAGGCTTGGGCCTACTTGTCTGTATCGAAACAAGATCGGGCCATCTTGCTGATCAATTTCGCTGTGAAACCCTTGCAGTGGAAGAGACTCGAACGAGGTAAACGACATGTCTCGAAAACGTGATCATCAAGTTCTATCAACACAAGGAGCGATTGATCTCCTCAGAAGCCTGGAGCCCCATCTGCCAATCTCTTTAGCAGAGCTCTGTGGACGTCTGCAAGCCGGTATGTTGCCTTTTCAAGCGGGCGATGAGCTTGGTCGCAAGTTAGCTGCGAACTGGCAAATGATACGGGATGAGCTCAACCGCAATGTGGAAGATTGGCGGCTACAGGCAGAAAGCTACCGGATGGCCTGGGAGACCTGCCGCAAGAACCAGCCCAATGCGGACATGGCAGCGACAAAATCAAAAATTGCCATCTTTGAAAACCAGGTGGAAGAACTGGACGAACAGCTTGCCATGCAAATGCGACGCCAGCGTTTCCTGGAGCAGGAGAACCTTCGGTTGACCACACTCCTAGATGAACAGCAAGCCATTATTGCCGACCAGCAACTGCAACTGGCGCAGATGGATGAGAGCAGTATCGATATTTGAGCCTGCGCTCAATAATAAATATCTCAATAAGAGAAGGTCCGATTTATGTGCGCAACCCAATTGAACAAAAATAATCCTAAAAGTCTTCAGCAACAGCTGGTAGAAGCGTTTTCTGATCCTGAAGAAATTCAATCGATCCTGGAAACCCTGGCCATCGTTGGCGTGGCCGATAACCGCCAACTACTATCGACAAGCGGGTTAAGTCGCGATAAGCTGCGTCGCTCCATGGATAAGCTGGTTTCACTGGACTTCGTGCACGCCTATCGCCAACCAATCCGGCGCCAGGTTGGTCGCGGTCGCAGCCCAAAGGTCTTCCGCCTGGAAAAGCCGGGGGCAGTCCTGTTAGATACCCGACCCAGTGGATTGACTAAAGAGCGCCAGATCAGCCATGCGTTGCATATGCTGGACGTGCACCTGGGCGTGGAAAAGGCTGGCCTGGATGTGATCACCGACCAGGTAATCGACTTCGGGAAGGGCAAAATGCGTCCTGATCACCTGGTCAACTTGCCTGGTGGAACCCAGGTTTTCCTGGAAGTTGAGCAAGATGCCACCCCAAGCCTGTTACGCCGCCTGATCAAGAGCCTGCGCAACAAAGCCAAGTTTTTCGCCAGTGAAAAAGGGCAGGAGTATTCTCCCATCATCCGCATGTTGGTTGCCTTACCCGAAGGGAGCGCATACCAACGCACGTTGGGAGTCTGGCAGCAAGCCCTGGATGTCTTGATTGCTGAACGCAAGGATGCTTTGCCTTTCCAGTTGTTCGCGCTGCCATTGAACTATTTCTTGGATGACAATGACTGGGATGAACCCCCGGATGCTCGACGTTGGACTAAGTTAACCAGTGCTCAAGCGGAAGGTTCAGATTCGGGATTGCAGCGCTACCTGCCCCAGATCACACAACGAAATCCCCGCCATGACCAGTTGATCCTGTCGGCCTTACTGCAAGCGATCCACGATAATCACCGACTGACTCGCGGCTATCGTCAACAGGAGCCAAATCCCTACTTCTTCATCAACATGCAGGCGATCTACAGCGCCTCTCATGATGACAGCCTGACTCCCTTGCAAAAGGCTGCTTATCCCCGAGCTTCGCTTTTCTTGCTCAAGAACTACTTGTTCCTACATCGTTCTATGCGGGATAAGATCGCTAAGCGAATTCGCGCCAACGCAGCCAACCAACGATGGAACACAACCATCATCTTGCACCGCATGCAAACTGTGGTGGATAGCTTCCTGGCTTATCACGGATTTCGCAGCGATGGTCCTCTTCTGGCTTATGTAGACACCGCTCCCTGGGATACAGCAGCCACACGCTCATTTCGCGCGCTGGTGAAGATCCGCCATGCAGAAATCGTGATGCCGGATTCAGAAACGATCTACCCTTCCCGCGAAGAAATCAAGCGATACGAACAAGCGCTGGCCTGGGTGTTCACCGCGCTCTTCCGCTATGCGCCGGACCTGGGCTTCAAAGCTCCACCCTTCTGGTAAAGGAGAAAACCATGGAATTTAATTCTTTCAAAGCATATCTCGTTAATAACGACCGTTCTCCGGCGACCTTGCAAGGCTATCTATCTGATTTGCAGCATTTTGCCTACTGGTTTGAAGGCACAACCGGCGAAACGTTATCACCGCAGTCAGTGACCCCCTCTGATATTCGTGAGTATCGCCAATATATGCTGACAGTGCAACGTTACAAGGCCAGCACCGTCAACCGGCGTCTTTCTTCTCTGTCTGTTTTTATGGATTGGGCCAAGAAAGATGGTCATATCGAAGTTAATCCGGCGGATTCGATTCGCAGTGTTCCCCAGGTTCAACCCGGAGCGAAATATCTTGACCGCAAAGAGCAGTTTGCCCTGCAACGTGCCATCGAGAAAGATTTGCAACTGGCCAGGTTGCGCTATCCCAAGCGCTGGTTAACTCGCAGGCGCGATGCATCTTTGACCATTTGCTTGCTCAACACCGGTATACGCCTGCACGAAGCGCTAGAGATGCGCCTAGACAATCTGGAATTATCCGAGCGCAAAGGCAAACTCTTGATTCACGGAAAAGGTGGCAAGTTTCGCTCAGTGCCCTTGAATGCCAAAGCCCGAAAAGCCTTGCAGGCATGGTTGTCTGTGCAGCCGGACGTCAACGGTGGGCACCTTTGGGTAGCCGTGGAAAGCGAGCAGGAAGGCTCCCTGAGCAGCCGCTCGGTGCAGCGCATTGTCCAGCGTTATGGACAGCAGGCAGGCATCGATAACTTGACGCCCCATATCTTACGCCACACCTTTGCCAAAAACCTGGTTGACCAAGGCGTAGGCTTGGAAAAAGTTGCCGCGTTATTAGGACACAGCAGCTTGAATACCACCCGGATCTACATCACCCCTAATGAGAAAGATCTAGAGAAAGCCGTGGAAAAACTCAATGATTAGACGAAAGGAAACCATTATGACCCAAAAAGAAACCGCCGGTGGCCTCCGGCGGCATCCCAAGAAGTCCTGGACGGAATGTCTTGGTACTTCTATTATAGCACAGTTTCTGCGTAGTCCTTTGCTATGTCAGATTGGATCGAGGGGGACATCATGTTGACTAAGAAATTG
>CAZLNX010000394.1:0-5701 GCA_964560795.1 uncultured Anaerolineales bacterium
GGGGTTACCCCATATCTGCTCCTCGGGTAAGATTCGAACTTACAACCTAGCGGTTAACAGCCGCCCGCTCTGCCATTGAGCTACCGAGGAATGTTTTGTTAATCGGGGGGGATTATATAACTATGCCCCTTCAGTGTCAAGGAATATCCTCTCAGAATAACCCTAAATTTCGTTTTTTTGAATCAGATTTCCAGACAACTCTGACAAATATCAGCTTTCCGCGCCAAAAAAATCACCCACATCACGATATATATTGACATACTATATATATTCATATATACTATATTCATACATAGCACTCAGTTCTAGGAGTTCTGCATGAATTTCATCTGGATCATTCTTATATTCGTCGCTGTACTGGGGGTAGTATTCGTTTGCAACAACGTAGTCAAATCCAATAAAATTATCGCCATTCGAAAAACCTTGGGACCCGAGGCCCCCACCCTAGAGATTGACGGGCTCAAGTTCCGCGATCTCAACAAGAACGGTGTACTTGACCCTTACGAGGATCATCGACTGCCAGTTGAAGAACGCGTCGATGATCTGCTCCGTCAAATGACTCTGGAAGAGAAAGCCGGGATGCTGTTCCAGACCATGATGGGCATCAAGAAGGACGGTGGGCTGGCCGATAAACCTTCCTTGTTCAATCCTGTTGCCACCACCGAAATGATCGTCTCGCGCAAGATGAATCATTTCAACGTTATGGAGCTGCCCACGCCCATGATCATGGCCGAATGGATCAACCGCGTCCAAAAGCTTGCGGAACGCACCCGCCTAGGCATCCCTATCTCAATTGCATCGGATCCGCGCCATGCCTTCACAACTAATCCATTGACCAGCCGCTTTGCGGGAGACTTTTCACTCTGGCCCGAACAACCCGGATTTGCTGCCATTGGTGATCCGGATGTGGTGAGAGAATTTGGTGATATTGCTCGACAGGAATATCTCGCTTCAGGCATTCGGGTGGCCTTGCACCCTATGGCCGACCTGGCCACAGAACCACGCTGGGGGCGCGTGAGTGGCACCTTTGGAGAGGATGCCGAACTTTCAGCGAAGCTGACTGCCGCCTACATCGAAGGGTTCCAGGGCCAAGAGATTGGGCCTAAAAGTATCTCCTGTATGACCAAGCACTTCCCCGGCGGGGGTCCTCAGGCGGATGGTGAAGATGCTCATTTTTCATATGGCAAAGACCAGGTCTACCCCGGCGAAAATTTTGATTACCATCTGATCCCATTCGAAGCCGCCTTTGAAGCCGGGACTTCGCAAATCATGCCCTATTACGGCAAACCGGTCGGCACTGAATACGAAGATGTCGGGTTTGGATTCAACAAAGCTGTGATCACCGGTCTACTACGGGAAAAATACGGCTTTGACGGCATCGTCTGTACCGACTGGCTGCTGCTTAGTCCAATGAAATTGTTCGGCAAAACAATGATGGATGCTAAATCTTGGGGTGTGGAAGATCTATCCATCCAAGAAAAAGCCAAGACAATTATCGAAGCCGGCTGCGATCAATTTGGCGGCGAAGCCTGCCCTGAAGTGGTCATCCAATTAGTCGAATCTGGGCAAATATCCGTGGAACGCATCGATCAATCCATCCGGCGTTTACTGCGGGAAAAATTTAAACTTGGGCTTTTCGACAATCCCTATCTCGACCCCGATCAGTCCAAGGCCATCATCGGAAAGAAGGAGTTCAAGGATGCTGGGAGCCTGGCTCAGCGTAAATCGATCGTACTGTTGAAAAACGATGGGGAACTGCCCTTGTCAGGACGCCCGAAAATTTATGTGGAAGGCATCGCCCTTGAGCTTGCCCTGGAATTTGGCAATGTCGTCAAAAATCCCAACGAGGCTGATTTCGCTATTTTACGAATTTCTACGCCCTACGAAAAACGAAAAGGCATACTTGAGCGTTTTATCCACGCCGGCGATCTCGATTTCAAGGGCAAAGAAAAAGAGCGCATCCTGAATATTTTGGACACCATCCCCACGATTGTGGATATTTACCTAGAGCGACCGGCTGTCATTCCAGAGATTACAGAGAAGGCCGCCGGGTTGCTGGCCAACTTTGGCGCAGAAGACGATGCTGTACTGGATGTGATATTTGGGGCACATCATCCTACAGCCAAACTACCCTTTGAGCTGCCATCAACTATGGAAGCAGTGTATCAACAAAAAGAAGACTCACCCTATGACTCAGCAGATCCACTCTTTGAGTTTGGGTTTGGATTGACATACAAATGAAAGGGGCAAGGCTATGAAACTAGAATATTTTATTCTCGGTATTTTGACCATCAACCCCATGACGGGATACGACATCAAGAAGTACCTCGATACCGAAGGGCGTTTTGGCCGCAAAAGGGCACCATTGAGTCAAATCTACAACACGCTCAAGCGGATGGTCGATAATGGCTGGGTAACTTTTGAAGAAGAGGTGCGTGAGGGCAAACCCGACATCAAGATTTATCACAATACCGAGGTCGGCCAAGAAACTCTATTAGATTATCTGCACAGTCCAATTGAGCCTTCGTTTCGATATCGGGAGAGCGATATTTTCTACCGGATCATGTTCGCGTTTTTAGTCGAGTCCCAGGTCATTATCGCCCAGATCCAGGCTGAACTGGATTTCCGTAAAGAGCAAATCGCCAAGTTCCGCCCTAGAGATAGGACTATCCATTCGGAGAATCTGTCTGAGGATCAACTAGCCTACACACAAGAAATTTATGAAATGCTGCACAGTTTTGGTGCGCGCGGCATCGATGATTACGTTAGATCATTAGAAGAAACACTTGAGTTTTTTAATCAACAAATAGGCGAACAGGAATAATTTTCTAATTCACTTATTTGAAAATTTAAGGAGAAAGAAAAATGTCAGTTGAAACCGCAGTAGCACAAGAAGTTCCCCAGGGGAAGCCCAAAATCAAGGGCCGTTGGAAGAGCGCTTTCTCGCTCGTATTCGCTTCGCTTCTTGACAACAATGAAGGCACGTCCTTCATTACCGCCATGTTCCCGCTCATTCGTGAGCAGTTGGGCATGGCTTTGGGCGTTTTAGGGTGGATGACGGCTTTGCCCAAAATCATGGCTGTCTTCTTTGGCCCCTTTTGGGCCAGCATCGGGCGTAAATACAATCGTAAAAACGTATTGATTCTGGCGACCGGTGTATGGGGATTGTGGGCTATCGCCATCGGTATGTCGCAGTCGGTGGTGCATCTCTTCATCTTTGTGGCCATCTCTCTCATCGGGGCCTCTGCAAGTATGCCATTGATGCAAGAGATGCTCATGGATCTCTTCGATGATGAAGAGCGCGGCAAAGCAGTCAGCATTGTGTTCGGAGTCTCCGGCATCGTCATGATCCCCATGATGGGCGTCAATGCCTGGCTGGCCGGGATGGACAGCGGCTGGCGTTATGGTTTCTACGCCGCTGGAATCCTCAGCGCTTTGAGCGGCCTGATTATCTGGCTATTCCTGGATGATCCTGGACGCGGCGCGGCTGATATGAACCTGGAAGCCGAGCAAGTGCGGCAAGAGGAGTACGGCCTGATCAAGTGATCCGAAGTCAAGGAACTGCTCCAGGTCAAGACCTTCGCCCTGATGTTAGGCCAAAGGCTGCTAAGCGGACACTTGCTGATGCTCTCAATGGGTGTGATCTACATGCATGATGCTCTAGGCATTGATCTTCAGAAAGCCAACCTAATGATGATGCCATTGATAATCGGCGTGCTTTCCGGCATGTTCACCTTCGGATTTGTAGGGGATTGGGCCAATCGCCGGTTCCCAAAATTTGGCCGCATCGGTGCTATACAGGCTATCCAGTTTGTTTATGCCATCCTGGCCTTCTTTGGCACCCAATTCATCTACCCCAATGTCGCTGTCTATGCGGTGATCTTCTTCTTCATGGGGTTCTTTGGTTCAGCCAATATGGGCGTCAATCGACCTATCGTTGCCGCCGTCGTCCGACCAGAACTGCGCGGTACCGCCTTCGCAATTTTTGTTTCAGTAGTAGAGGCGATTGCCTGGGCAATTTACAATGTTGCTGCGGGGCAGTTTGGTGAAATCTATGGTCTGAAACCAGTTTTCTTCGTGGTGCTGGTAGTCCTGATGTTGGTCAACACCGCCTTCATAACTCTGATCTACAAACCCTATGCTCGCGATTCTCAGGCGCTCAAAGATGAGATGGCTGCCCGTCGTGAGGCATTAGTCAGCGCGTAGCTTTCAAACCTTCCAGGATTTCCCGAAAGGGCCTGGAAGGTTTCGTACTAATAATATGAATGCAAAAAAAACAGAACTCCGACTTCAAAACCATCAGGATTATCTGGCGTCGATTGAAAACGTCGCCGACCAGAATCCCCCAAACATTGTCCTGGTATTCGTCGACGACATGGGCCATGGGGATATCTCCTGTTTTGGGTCAGCTGCGATCAATACGCCTCATCTAGATAAGCTGGCCGAGAACGGTGTAAAGATGAACAACTTTTACGCCGCTAGCCCAATCTGCTCCCCCTCCCGGTTTAGCTGTCTGACGGGTCGCTACCCGAACCGTGGGTTTGTCAACAGCGTATTTTTCCCACATAGCCACCCCATCGGAAAATTCATGATCCCCCTGATGTTCCCGCATGGGGTACGTGGCATCCTGCCGGATGAAATCACCATCGCTGAGGCCCTGCACGCCGCGGGTTATAAAACCGGGATGTTCGGCAAATGGCATCTGGGCGACCAGAGTCCCTACCTGCCCAATGAGAAAGGCTTCGATCACTTTTTCGGCTCGTATTACTCCAATGATATGGTGCCGTACGCCTATTATCGTAATGACGAATTGGTCATCGAGGCCCCTGCTGATCAGACTCAACTCACTAAAGCGATTACCAAAGAGATAACCGATTACATCGACGAGAACAAGGACGAACCCTTCTTTGTGTACTATCCATCACCTTTCCCCCACCATCCCGTGCATGCCAGCGAGGGCTTCGATGGCTCATCGCACGGTGGTGGGTATGGCGACTGCGTCCAGGAAATTGACTGGTCCATCGGCGAGATCATGAAGAAGCTAGACGAACATGAACTGACCGAAAACACGCTGGTCATCTTCACCAGCGATAACGGTCCCTGGTTCGAGGGCAATCCCGGTTATCACCGCGGCCGCAAGAACAATTTCTTCGATGGCGGCCAAATGGTGCCCTTCATCGCCTCCTGGCCTACCGAAATCCCCAAAGGGATTGAGGTAGATGCCACTGCGATGAACATCGATTTCTTCCCCACCTTTTTGAAGATGGCCGGAATCTCTCCGCCTACTGACCGGGAGATCGACGGCGTCGATATGCTCCCCTTGATGAAAGGTGAAGCCACCGAAGCCAATCACGAAGATTTATATTTCATCAAGGGCAAGAAGATCATGGGCGTACGCACACGCGACAACTTTAAATACATCGATCGCCACCGTTGCGATAACAGTGCCTACTGGATCGCAAAACAGGGGCCTTTCCTCTTCGATCTGAACCACGACCCGAACGAATCCTACGACACCCATACCCACTTCCCTGAGAGGGCGGAAGAATTGAAGGCCATGCTTGAATCGAAGCGTGAAGAAATGACCACTAACCCGCGGGGTTGGAAGAAAAAATAACAGCAATCGTAGAGACGCAGCATGCTGCGTCTCTATACTGATCAAAAATAGGTTTTGTGAGAAACGGATAGTCGGGTAGACTTG
>CAZLNX010000395.1:0-5699 GCA_964560795.1 uncultured Anaerolineales bacterium
TCAGACCTGATCTTCTTGTTTTTTGTGCAAACTTTTTACTGTTAAGGTACTATAAACAGAATATAATGTTTTCTCTCTAATTCTTTCTTCGATCTCGTATTTACCAAAAAGGGTTGCTGGTAAGTTCATCTTTATTCCACTTCTTGAGTGTGGCTATGGTTTCCAAGCGGGGTCAAAGTCGTATGCCGGATCCGTTACAACGGGTCGCGGATCAACTCCTGCAGAAGTCACGATCCAAATATCATGATTGCTGCCATCATAATTGCTGCTGAAGGCGACCCACATTCCATCTAGGGAGAAGATTGGGTCGCGCATCGGTGCGGTGTACTCATTAGTAAAAAGTTCTTCGCTGAAGCCTTGTTTTTCATACAACGCGCTAACCAAAACCGGATAACCAACATTGTTTAACTGCAAATACAAGATCGTATTTCCATCTGGAGACCAGCGCGGGTGCGAATTTGTTTTTCCTTCAACCCGGGTAAACTGCACTTGTTTTTCCCCACGGGCAGTCATAACAAACAACAAGTTATCTCCCGTTCGAGTTGACAAGAAGACGATCTGCTCCCCATCAGGTGACCAAGCCGGCTGCATATCGAAGGAGAGCCGATCCGAAATCGAAATTTCGTAGCCATCAGCCAACGTCAGGATATGAATATGCGAGTGACTGCCATCGCGTGCCGTAAAGGCAAGTTGATTGCCATCGGGCGACCAAATCGGGTCAAAACTCCCATCAGCATCGGTCGATATTTCTTCCCAATTGCCGCTTTCGACATCCATCAAATACAGGTTGGAATCGGGATAACTCTCATCCTGTTCTGGGCAGGGAGAAATAAAAACAAGTTGCATTCCATTTGGAGACCAGGCTGGCTGGCAGGCACCACCAGCAAAATCGGTAAGCTGGTGGAGATCTGGAGCACCATCGATGTTCTGTAAATAGATTTGTACATCGCCGCCCCGATCCGACGCAAAAGCGATCTGGCCTGAACCACCTCCCAAGTAATTGACTTCCGGTGCCGCAGTTTGGGTTGGTTCTGGGGTTATGGTTGGCTCTGTCGTCGGAGTTGGCAAAGGGAGATCGGTAGGCTCATCAGTAGGCTCTAATGTAGAAGTCGCAGGGATTGTCTCAGCAACAACTGTCGCATCATCGCTTGCAGCAATCTCTTGAGGCAACTGCCTGCCCTCGAACAATTGCCGCAGCAAAAAATATCCACCCAGGCAGACCAAGGCTAGAATAGGGATGAGGATCAACGTGAACTTTCGCCAATTCCGCTGCAAGAACTCAAGATTGATCTGCACGGAAGCAATTGGTGGCGTTGATGCGGTGGGTTGGGTATCTGGAGAATGGGTTCCAGTTGGTTCCACAGCTTCAGGCACCGCCCTGCTATCTGCAGGAAATTGCGCTGTGTTCTGCGACAAGAAATCTTCTAAAGCAGAGACAAAATCGTCCGCGGTTTGGTAGCGGTTGTCCGGCGACTTGGAAGTAGTCTTTAAGATGATCCGCTCCAATGCTTCCGGGATTTGGGGGTTGATCCCCCTTGGGGGCGGGATCGGCGCAGTGATATGTTTGATCACAACTGCCATCGGCGTACTGGCCCGGAAGGGAACGTCGCCGGTTACCAATTCATAGAGCATGATCCCCAAGGAATATATATCCGTGCGGTGATCAACATCGGCACCCTGGCCTTGTTCTGGCGACATATACATTGGCGTCCCAACGCCAACACCTGTTCGAGTTAACTGGGTAGAGCTTTCAACAATTTTCGCCAGGCCAAAATCTGTAAGCAGAGGCCAACTATCATCGGTCAGGAGCACATTACCGGGCTTGATATCCCTATGGAAAATACCTTGTTTGTGAGCATAGGCTAACGCTTTGGCAACCGGAAGGATTAAATTCACAGCGTATTCCATTTCCAACGCCTTGCCCCGCTTTATTTCTAAAGTACCTCCTTCGACGTACTGCATGGCAATATAGGTGATGCCAGCGTCTTCGCCATAGCTGTGAATGGACACAATATTGGGATGATGAAGTTGAGCAATGGCTTTTGCTTCCCGCCGAAAACGCTGCATGAAATTGGGGTCGCGGGCAAAGAACTGCGGCAGCACCTTGACCGCCACATAGCGATCCAATGCTGGTTCAAAAGCTTTGTATACCGTGGCCATTCCACCCTGGCCAAGGCGCTCAACTAATTGGTACGCCCCTAACGTGTGCCCCATCAAGGAATCTTCAATTCCCAATACGGTTTTTTCTTCCCCTTCAGACATGCCACGGTGGACTTCTTCGATACCTTCGAGAAACTCAACTGCTGATGAAATTCTCTCATTCGGATTCGTTTTCAAGCAACGCACAACCAGCTCATCCACCTCAGGCGGAATCCCTACACGCATATGATTGGGCGAAGTTTCAGATGGATCAAGTTCTAGCGCTTTGCCAGTCAGCATCTCGTAGATCGTCGCACCTAAAGCGTAGAAATCTGCTCTGGGGTTCATCGCTTCACCAGCGCGAAGTTCAGGGGCATGATAAGGCTGCGGGTCAACACAGTCACCAACAAGCAATGTCCCAATTTTTAAAGCCGCAGCCAACCCAAGGTTGGCTATGCGCACAACGGCATCAGAACCTAAAACAATGCTGTCTGGGTTGATATCCCCATGGGGTAAGCCAACATGATGTAGGATTTCTAGGAATTCCCCAATTTGTTGGGCAATATCCAGTACAAAATTCAGTGGAAGACCTTCACTATCAGCCAAAATCTCCGACAAGGTTTGTCCAGCAAGATTCGATTGGACAACAACAATCTGGCCGTTACTTTCCCCAAAATTATCTAGTGAAATTGCGTATGGCGAATCGATTTGATTGATCTGCTCAGTAATCTCCTGGTACCGTGCAAGAAAGGCACCCGAAGCAGCCAATGAAGAGTGGATTACCGCGACGATTACTGTATCCTTATTACCAATATTTACCCCTCGATAAAGGATTTTCGTTGGGTCTTCACTCAGAAGTTCTTCCAGTTTGTACTTCTTGAAAACGATTTCGCCCAACATATTTATTCGTCCTCGATTAAAGAGAAGAGAAGATCTGTATTGCCAACACTTATCATGTCGCCGTCTTGTAGAGTTTTGGGAGCCTGCACCATTTCGTCGTTTACAAAGGTGTGGTTCGCAGAACCTAGGTCGATAAGCAGGAATTTTCCATCCAGATATTTTATATTAGCATGCTGCCTGGACATGTGCTGGTCACGCAGAATGATCTCGCACTTCTCTCGCCCCAGGGTTTGATTCTTCCTCAGGGGATAAACTCGGCCAGAAAACTTGCCAGATTTTAAGGTCAACGTTGCTGATGGAATCTTTTCTTCCAAGACAGGGGCTTCCATTTCGACCATGGTAGCCCCGTGCAGGTCGATGTCTGGCATTGTGCCGGCAATTTCCAGGATTTCCGCGCCACATTGTGGGCAGATTTCGGTCCCGATGGGATTCTTGTGCCCACAGTCTGGGCATTTATCCAATAGTTCCGACAAGTCATACTCCTTACCCGCCCTCTCTCTCCCCGTCTCACTATGCTCGACACCCCCTCCCTCTCCCAAATTTGGGACGCCAAAGGCGCGCAGAGCGGGGAGGGGAAAGATCCGAAGGATCTAGGGAGGGTGAGGGCGATAAAAATTTAATCGTTATAAAATATCCTTGCGCTTCTGTAGAATCAAGATTGCGATAAACATTACCAGAGATTGTATTCCCAGCACCAACCAACGGTCTTCCACAGAACCTTCGAAGGCCCGGCCAAATTTCTGCAGCACGTTCTTGAGCACATTCTCTGCCGCACTGACAGCTTTCTGCCGATTGCGCTGCCAGTCGGCCAAATTGTTGCCATATTGATCTAGTTCACCAGAGAACCCTTCTGCTTGACCCTGCCTCTTCTCCATATATCTTTCCATGGATGTTTTTTGTTCATCAGAATATTCTGCGAACTGACCCTGTACGTCGTCGAAGTAAGTCGTCATCTGGTCGGAGCGTTGGTCGTAGTAAATACTCATTTGCTCGGCGCGCTCATTATAGTAGGCTTCACTTTGGATCAAGCTTTCGTCACGATATTCATCCAACTCATACAGCAGAACTGGGGTCGGCAAGGGCGTTGGGGATGATATCGGAGTGGGTGATGCCAAGGGTGTTGGGGATGGATATTGGGTTGGCGTAGGGAACGTTGTTGGGGTCGGAAGCGCGGTGGGCTCCAGCGGCTTTGCAGGTTCGGCCTGGGCCAACGCCCTTTGGGAGACATCATCATAGAATTCCGGCGACAATAAACCTGCTATTCCGAGGCATTCCTGGAAAAGGTTTGTACCCATACATGGGCAACCAGGACGGCTCTTATCTTCATTGGTCAGGGCGCTGCGTTCCTCCGATGGAAGATCCCAGCAAATATCATCGGCAATTGTATCCCCCATCCCTTGGGAAATGATAAAACCTTCGAAGGTCCAGCGCGAGAATATGGCGTGGCTGATCTCATTACCGGCAGGAATCTCCTCCAGGGGTATCAGCAATCCACCCAAAAGGAGTTGAGGAACCACCACGGCAATCAATGCGATCAAGGCCGTATTCTGGTTCGGCACGGCAGCTGATATCAATAATCCTATTAGATATCCAGTGACAACACCCATCACAATCGTGACGAAGAACTCGAAATAAATTTCCTTTCCTGCCACTGGCACATCGACTAATAGAAGCGCGATCCCCAAGATTACACCCCCCTGATAAAGGGCCATAATAAAGCCCAACCACATCTTCGAAAAGATATAGGGAATGATTTTCAAGCCAACTGCCCGTTCGCGTTTATAGATATCCGATTCCTTGACGATCTCACGAACGCTGCTCATGGCGCCAACCAACATGGCAACTACAGATGACATAAACCACAAGCCCATAACAAATTCGAGATTGCCATCGACGTCATCATAGATATTTCTACCCCAAATTGCAGACATCAAACCCAAAATCGGAGCTAAGAGTAATATCATGGCAAGCGAAACGCGATCCTGGAAGAGGATGCGCATATTTCGCACAGACAAGATGATCAGTTGCCTCAAGGAGGATATCTTCTTTGCCTGTTTGATGGATGGGGCAGCTGCCGCCGAGAGTTGCGCCATACTCAACCCTGCAGAGGGGGCAGTTGGTTCTTCAGAAGCCACCGCCTGTTTTCCATATACGCTTTCTTTGAATCTCACTGCCCAATCGGCTGGGGTGCCGCGCGCTGGGTCTTCCAACAAACGATAGATCTCGTCAAATTCCATCGTGCGTTCGAGCTTCTCGCGTGGTGTGCGGTAACTGTCGTACCATTCCAGTGCATCTTCTGGCGCACCATAGTAAACCAGGTAGCCGCCGGTGCCCAAGATAACGACCTTATCGCACAGCATCACATTCTTGGTAGTGTGCGTGACCACCATCACTGTGCGACCCTGGTCTGCCAACTTGCGCATCAACTTCATCATCTCCAATTCGGTGCCTGGATCCAAGCCGCTGGTAGGCTCATCCAGAAATAACAAGCGGGGACGGGTGAGCAATTCCACCCCGATAGAGACGCGCTTCAATTGTCCGCCTGAAAGTCTCGAGATAACCACGTCTTTACGTTCCCACGGCTATCCACTTAAGGAGGGACAGCACCGCTAGCCAAAGGTTCGTGAACGCCGCGAAGTCGGGGTTTGCGAGGGAGGGGC
>CAZLNX010000396.1:0-5695 GCA_964560795.1 uncultured Anaerolineales bacterium
TCGGTGGCTGTGGTATCGGCCACCTACAAAATCCTTTATACCAGGAGTTATTATGTCAACAATTAAAGGCCGAGTTTGGAAATACGGCGACAACGTCAATACGGATGTGATTTTCCCTGGAAAGTATACCTATACGGTCAGCGACCCTAAAGAGATGCCCCAATATGCCCTGGAAGATTTAGACCCCAAATTTGCTGGGGAGGTCCAACCTGGGGATATCATCATTGGTGGGACAAATTGGGGTTGTGGTTCGTCGCGAGAGCAGGCGGTGGTTTGTCTGAGCGAGGCAAATCTGGGGGCTATCATAGCCAAATCCTTTGCCCGAATTTATTACCGAAACTGTCTGAACAATGCTCTGCCGGCAATTGTCAGCCTTGAAGCCGTGGAAGCCATCAAGAATGGTGAAACCATCGAGATCGATCTGGCTGCCGGGGAAATCCACTGCGCTGCCGGAACGTTTACGTTCCCCCCCCTGCCCGAAGCGGTGATGGAAATCTTCAACGCCGGTGGGTTGATTGAATACACGCGTCAGAAATTAACAAATAAACAAGCTTGATAATTAGGAGAACCTATGAAATCTCTAAGTCATCAAATGGCCCAATTTGCCATAAACTTGCAGTATGAAGATATCCCTGTCGATGCGATTTACGAGGCCAAGCGCTTCCTGTTGGACAGCATGGGCTGTGCGCTGGCGGCTGTGAACAACGAAGATATGCAGGCCATGTATCGCTTCACGGAAAAATTAGGCGGTACCCCTGAGGCCACGGTGATCGGTACAGGGTTACGCACCAATGCGTCCAATGCAGCCTTGATGAATTGTCTGCTAACTCGCGCGCTGGACTACAATGATATCTATTGGGAGCAAGACCCTTCGCATCCGTCGGATATCATCGGCGCAGCTCTAGCAGCCGCAGAAGCCAATGGCAAGAATGGTCGTGCCGCCCTTGTGGCAATTATGATTGCTTACGAGCTGGAGATGCGCTGGTGCCATGCCGCTGAGCCTGGGGTGCGCGAGGTTGGCTGGCATCACGCCACGTTGACTCAATTTGTCAGCCCCTTGGTGGCTGGCCGCATGTATGACCTGGATGTCGACCAGATGGTAGCGGCAACAGGCATCAGCGGCAGCAGTCACTTCACATTAGGAGGCGTGGTAGCCGGACATCTCACCAATATGAAGAACACCGCTGACCCCCTGGCATCTCAGGCTGGCGTGATCGCGGCGATGATGGCGCGCGAGGGTTATGAAGGTCCTGTCGAAGTCATCGAGGGCAAAGAGGGGTTGATCGAAGTGCTTAACAATGTGGAGTGGCGACCTGACTGGCTGCTTAAGAATTTGGGCGAAGAGTTTATGATCACCCAGTGCAGTTATAAAGCTTTCCCCACCGAGGCGCTGACTCACCAGCCAATCAGTGCGGCGTTGCAAGTTTGCCACGAACATGATCTGGCTGCTGAAGATATTGCTGAAATTCTGGTTGAAACCACCACCCGAGGGGCGGATATCCTCTCTGACCCCAGCAAATTCGCGCCCAAGACCAAGGAAACCGCTGACCATAGTTTGCCCTATGTCATTGCCGCGGCTGTGGCAGACGGCAACGTTTTGCCGGATTCATTCAGTGATGAAAAACTCAAAGACCCGCGCATTTGGGATTTGCTTGGGAAGATCAAGGTGATTGCTGATCCCGAAATCGATGGTATGTTCCCCGGGGTCAAGCGCGCTCGGGTCAGTATTACTACCCTCGGAGGCAGTACCCACACTGCGCAGGTTGACCACGCAAAAGGTTCCCCGCAAAACCCCATGTCGGATGAAGAGATCGTTGCCAAATTCCGCGCCAATGCTGAAGGCGTCGTCAGCCCAAATCGTCAGGATGAAATTATTGAAACGACTTGGAAATTTGACGAGGTTGATGATTTAGGCGCGTATCTGCGCTTGCTGGT
This sequence comes from uncultured Anaerolineales bacterium, assembly GCA_964560795.1. Lineage (GTDB taxonomy): Bacteria > Chloroflexota > Anaerolineae > Anaerolineales > UBA11858 > NIOZ-UU35. The sequence continues at coordinate 1,936 of CAZLNX010000396.1, forward strand.
CCAAGAGTAAAATTCTTTACTAAACCCAGAACAACCTTCTCAATATTTTGAAATTGAGAAGGTTGTTTTTTTATAAGAATGATAGAATATTAGTTGTCAGACAACTTGAGAACTCTCCCAAATATCTTGTTGAAAATTCATATTTATAGGTAGGAAGCAATTGTGATGGATAAAAAATTAATCCAAACTCTTCAGAATGAAGTAGAAGCCCGTAGAGAGCCGATTATTCAATTTTTGCGTGAAATTTGTGCTATTCCCAGCATGGATGGCCAGCTTGGCGAAGTTGGTGAACGAATTGCCGAAGAGATGCGCCAACTCGGTTTTGATGAAGTGCGCTTTGACAAAATGGGGAATATCATGGGGCGCGTAGGCCACGGCCCAACTGTGATTGTATACGATAGTCATATCGATACTGTTGGCATCGGTGACCCCGACGCATGGGAATGGGATCCTTTTGAAGGGAAGATAGAAGATGGCAAGCTCTATGCTCGCGGTGCGAGTGACGAAAAAGGGTCAACTCCCGGCATGGTTTATGGCATCGCTTTAGGTCGCGATCTGGGATTATTCTCCAAAGATGATTACACAATTTACTATTTTGGCAATATGGAAGAGTGGTGCGATGGCATTGCTCCCAATACTTTTGTCGAGATTGATCCCAAGGTCAAGCCCGATTTTGTGGTCATCGGTGAGCCAACTAACTTGGACCTTTATCGCGGGCATAAAGGGCGGTTGGAACTGAAGATCACTGTTAAAGGGAAAAGCGCCCATGCTGCGGCCAATCATCTTGGTGATAACGCGACATACAAAATGCTGCCGATTGTTGAAGGTATTAGCAAAATGGAGCCGTACCTGGGCACGCATGAATTCCTGGGTAATGGGAAAATCACTGTTAGTGATATGAAAGTCAGTACACCTTCGATTAATGCTGTACCAGATGAATGTTCAATTTTTATTGACCGCCGCATGACCTTTGGCGAAACGAAAGAAGATGTCAGAGTTCAGCTTGAGAATCTCATCCCCGTTGACCGAAAAGCACATGTAACTATCGAAGAGCTTTTCTATGATGAGCCTAGTTACACAGGATTCACCTTCCCAGTTGATAAATATTTCCCGGCTTGGGCTTTGGATGAAGATCACCCGTTTGTGGCCATCGGACAGGAAACCCGGCGGGCTATCGGCCTTCCCGAAACCCCCAGCGGTAAATGGGGCTTCAGCACTAATGGCACGTATTGGACTGGGAAAGCTGGTATTCCCTCTATTGGGTTTGGCCCTGGCAGCGAGTTGAATGCACATACAATAAATGAGCATGTTCCTCTGGACGAAGTCGTAAAGGCGACGGAATTTTATGCTCTCTTGCCTGCTATGATCAGCAATGATTGGAGCGAGGTGAGTGAGAACTATCCCAAACCCATTGAATGGGTGGCCAATCACCGACCTAGGACAATTTGCGCGAGTGAGACTGTAGATGATCTGTTCCCTGATGGAATCTTCCAGAAAGTGAATGAGTTCCATCGTCAGATACCGGGTTATCAGATCAGTCCCCTTAAGTCGTTGCCTAAATTGGCATCAATGATAGGTGTCGGTGGAATATGGGTGAAGGATGAATCGACCAGGTTGGATTTGAATTCTTTTAAAGTATTGGGCGGCTCTTTTGCTGTGTACCAATTTGTCCGAGAAAAATTGAGTATGGGCGATAACCAAGAACTGACGTATGCCGAACTTGTCTCAGAAGATGTGCAGGCACGTCTTGGGGATATCACTTTTGCCGCGGCAACGGATGGTAACCATGGACGAGGCGTTGCCTGGGCTGCAAACCAGTTAGGCTTCAACGCAATTATTTATGCTCACAAAGATACGTCTCATGCTCGGATCGACTCAATTAAAGATAAAGGTGCTGAAGTAAAGGTGGTCGATGGAACCTATGATGATGCCGTCCGGCAGGTGGCCATCGACTCTAAAGCAAATGGATGGCAGATCATTTCAGATACGTCGTGGGAAGGCTATGAGGATATTCCGGCCTGGGTAATGCAGGGTTATACGACCATGATAACTGAAGCTCAGTCGCAGCTTGCTGCACAGGGAATTATCAAGCCAACCCACATTTTCATTCAGGGTGGTGTAGGAGCGTTAGCAGCAGCGACGATTGGCTACTATCGGCAGCGATTTGGCGCTGATCAGCCGATTGCAGTGGTAGTTGAACCAGATGCAGCGGCCTGCTTGCTGGAATCGGCTAAAGCTGGCGATGGAAAGCCGCGTAGTGTTGATGGTGATATGAATACCATCATGGCCGGTCTGGCTTGTGGTGATCCGAGTCCCCTGGCATGGAGTGTTTTGTGGGATTGCGCGGATGCGTTTGTTGCTTGTCCCGATTATGTGGCTGCCAAGGGTATGCGTGTTTATTCCGTACCCCTGAAAGGTGATTCATTCATTATCTCCGGTGAGTCAGGCGCGGTAACTTTGGGCGCGTTGATGTTCATCACAGAATATCCGGAATTTGCACCCCTGAAAGATCAACTGAAACTTGGTCCTAACTCACAAGTTCTCTTGATTAACTCCGAAGGCAATACTGATCCTGATTATTATCGGCGCGTGGTATGGGAAGGCAGCGAGCCTGTCCCCGATAAATATAAATGGTCACCATCTTTTCTAGGTGTTACGCACTCGAAGCTGGACTCAGAATAAAGCGGAAACATCGCTCTTTGTTTTCAACGAAACCGGATTCAACCAGAAGAGCGAGTCGATCATCAAGACCAAAACGAATCTTAATCAAATCTGCCCCGAAGAGAAATCACTCCTTCGGGGCAGATTTGATGCGGGGGTAACAATGTTGGTGGTTTGTCTGTTTATTTTATTCCAATGACTTCGAATACATTTAGGGGGTGGCTTTTCCCCTTAGCGAAGATGGGTTCAGCGGGTTGAACCTCAATTTGGTCTTTCACAAATTGATAAGCTGCCGCGCTAATCAGGACCTGATTGGAAGTGGCGTTTTCTTGGATGCGTTTGGCGGTATTGACACTATCGCCAATGGCAGTGTAATCGATGCGTTTCTCCGTACCGATCAGCCCCAGGACGGCTTCTCCGTAGTGAATGCCTAAGCCGAAATCGAGTTGTGCTCCTTTTGGAAGCATGTTGTGTAACGCTTGGATGCTCTGGCGCATCCCTAAGGCTGCACGTACAGCTCGCAATGTGTGGTCGGGTTGGGGAATGGGGGCGTTGAACCAGGCCATAACCGCGTCACCCATAAATTTATCGACGGTACCTTCTTGCTCGAGGATGGCATCGGCTGCTGCGGCAAGATATTGATTTAGCACAGATACCAGTTCTTCGGGTGTCAGGTTTTCGCTGAAACTGGTAAACCCTCTGATATCTGCAAAAAGGGTGGTGATGTTGGCACGTTCGCCGCCTAATTGGATTTTGTCGGGGTTGAGTTGATCGATGACTGCTGGGGAGACCATACGGGCGAATAGGCGTCGTTGTGCTTCCAGGCGTCTCCTCTCAGTTACGTCATCGAGCACAATCGCTACTCCCTGTGTGGTAGCCTTAGCGTCTTTTAATGGAGAAAAGTTAAGTTGTAAGTTCACCGGTCCGCGCTGGGGGAGGGTGGGGTTGAGTTCCATCCCTACGAGAGTTTCATCTGTTTTTTGAACTTTTATGATGGGCTCTGAGCTGGACTTTGTCCATTTGGGACCTTTCAAGGTGAGTAACATACCAGCAATTCCCGGAAGTTAGGGGGAGAAAAGGTTGACAAGGGTTTTCGTAA
>CAZLNX010000397.1:0-5668 GCA_964560795.1 uncultured Anaerolineales bacterium
GATTAGTTCAGCCGTCTCAAAATGGGAAGTTATTTTTGCACGCCTCCCAAGCTGGGAGTTGAGGATGTGTTAGTCGGGCACACACTCGGGGCTTATAAACTAGTTGAGCGATTGGGTCAAGGAGGTATGGCCACAGTTTATAAAGCTTACGAGGCAGCTCTGGACCGTTATGTGGCCATAAAGATATTGCGTCAATTCTTCGCCCATGATCCCGAATTCATGCAGCGCTTCCGCAGAGAAGCCAAGGCTATCGCCAGGCTAAACCATCCCAATATTGTACCCATTCACGGTTACGGAGAAGAAGGGGATCTGGCCTATATTGCCATGCGTCATGTTGAGGGCGGCACCTTGAAGCAGGCCCGCGGTCAAGTTTTTCAGCCGGAACGGGCAGTGCGTCTGCTGCTGCAAATCGTTAGGGCTTTGGCTTATGCCCATCAACGGGGTATTGTGCATCGTGATATCAAGCCAAGCAATGTGCTCTTATCCGAAGGGGATTGGCCTCTGATAACAGATTATGGTCTGGCGAAGATGGTGGAGGTCACCTCGCAGCTGACAGGATCAGGGGTAGGAATGGGGACGCCAATGTACATGTCGCCGGAGCAGGGCCAGGGTATTGAAATAGATCACCGCACGGATATCTATTCGGTAGGAATCATGCTATATGAAATGCTTACGGGTGATGTGCCATTCCAGGCGGATACACCTATGGCGATTGTCATCAAGCATATTTCAGCACCAATGCCCATGCCCAGGCAGATCAATCCAGAAATCCCTCAAGTTCTTGAGCGCATCATTCTGAAGGCTACGGCCAAATCCCCCGATGATCGCTACCAGACGGCTGAAGAGTTGATTGTCGCTTTGGAGCAAAGTCTGTTCGTTTTGGGTGATGGAACGGAAGATGGATCTGGAATAGACAAAATTTCCCAAGAAGCAGCGAAAACCACGGTGGCCAAAGTACAAGCCCCTGTACTTGACCAGGATAAGGATAAGCGCCTGGAACAAAATTATATCGATGGGCTCAGCGCGTACTGGATCAAAAATTGGGACAAGGCTCAGGCATATTTTCAGGCTGTTGTGGCTGAGCATCCTGATTATAAGGATGTCGCTGACTTGCTGGCTGAAGTAGAAAGCCATCTCAAGCTGGGAACACTTTACCAGCAGGCACAAGCAGCCATGGATAATGAAGACTGGTCTGGAGCTCAAGCCGCGCTGGAAGAACTCATCGCTGAAGACTCTGAGTATGAAGATGCCGCTGACATGTTGCAGGAAGTTAGTTCAAAACTGCGCATAGCTGAACTATACACGCAGGCGGAGCAGTTGTATCAGGCTAAGAAGTGGCAGGCTGTGATAAGTGTATTTGAGCGCATTGAGGCAATTGAGCCTGGTTATGATCCTGATGGGTTGTTGCCTGATGCGAAGCGTCTCCTATCGGAGGAAGAACTAGAGAAAGAATTGGACGAACTCTATCGGCAAGCTTTGGAGGCGATGAAAGAGGGTCATTGGGAACAAGCTGGCGAACTGCTTGAGCAGGTAAAGCTGGAGCGTCCCGATTTCCGTGATACGGCGCAGTTACTGGAGCGGATTGCTGCCGAAACTATTGAAGTATCTCTGCCAGATACGGAACGCATCAGTTGGCTTCGCAAGGTTCCAGTCTGGGGTTGGGCAGTAGCCGGACTAGCTGTTCTCGTTCTTCTGGTGGGTGTGATCGGTAGCAGCGCCGGCCTGTTTGGTGGAAAATCTATACCTGCGGCAGCACCTACAGAAGCAGCATCAGCCGCTGATGTTGAAGTAGAGCCGGAAGAACCGAGTGAACTATCCGGGCAAGAGTATTACGATTTAGGAGTTTCCTTAATTTATCAAGAGGATTACCAAGGAGCCTTCAATGCCTTAGAAATGGCCCTTGATCAGGGCTATGAAACCAGCGAGCTGTATACAAAAATGGGATGGGCCTTGACAAGGTTAGAAGAAAACGAGACAGCGATCACTGTTTACTCAAAGGCTATCGAGCTTGATCCCCTTGTCGAGGAAAATTGGAGGGAAAGAGGTTGGAGTAACTATGCTCTGGGAAATTATGAAGCCGCTATCGAGGATTTCGAAAAAACAATAGAGCTCAACCCAGAAGATGCTTCCCCTTATTGGGGGAAGGCAAGCTCTTATAGGAGTATGGGAAAATCTGGAGAAGCTCTCCAATTTCTCACGTCGGCTATTGAAAGTTTCCCCGGAAAACCTGGACTTTACAATGCGCGGGGATGGGTTTACTTCGAAGATTTTGAGGAATATGAACTAGCTATCAGCGATTTAAGCACGGCCATAGAACTTCACCCCGAGGGCCCTTACAATTATTATTTTAGAGGATATATATTTCAACATGCAGGACGAGTTGATGAAGCGCGCGTTGACTTCGAGAAGGTGATGGAGCTCACCGGAGAGGACCCAAGCTTTGAGTATCATTCCTTTGTGGCGCAATGGCTGGCGGAATATGAGGCTGCCGTTGTTGAAGAATCTGAACAATGGACGGCTGATCAATGGGTAAACAGCGGTTGGGAATACCTTGATGATGGGGACTACGAAGCTGCTATGAAATCCTTCGATCGGGCTCTTGAGCTTAACCCGGAAGATGGGCAAGCCTGGTGGGGACGCGCTCTTGTTCAGCGTGCTCAAGGAGAATACCAGGCTTCTGTCCAGGCGCTAGGTGAAGCGATTGAAATGGCCCCTAATCTTGGAGGACTCTATGTCGATCGGGGCTGGATCTATTTTGAGCAATTTGGAGAAGTTGAACAGGCGCTCGATGATTTCACAAAAGCTATTAATGTTCAACCGTTAGAAGCCGGTTTTTATTTTCAGCGTGGTCTGATCTACCAATATATCGGAAAAGTCGCTGAAGCGCGCGAAGATTATGAACGATACATGCGGATTGCTACCGATGACCCTGATGCTGATTGGCGCTCCGCGATCGAGAATTGGTTTTTAGAAAACCCCGAGGACCCCGGAGCTTGTGTGGCTGCGCCGTCTGGTATGGTGAGTTGGTGGACTGGAGATGGCCACACTTTTGACGTTGTCGGTAGAAATGTAGGAGCGCTGTTTAATGGTGCTGAATTTGGTGTGGGGGTAGTTGGGCATGCATTTTTCTTCCCCTCTCCAAATCTAGATGGTAAAGACAGTTTTGTAGAGGCCTTCCCAACACCAAATTTGGACGATTTGGAAGAGCTTTCCATCGAAACATGGGTAAAGCTTAATTCAGGCCCTAACTTCCGCATCGAGCGGTTTATTACCATTGGAATTCCAGATAGCGGTGTACCGAAAGCTGTGCTGCGTATTGATGGGGGCACCGGTTTTCGTGGACAACTTCATTTCTATATGGGGATTGATAATGAATTACAACATATCTGGGTTGAAGAAGTACCGGAAACGGGCAGTTTTCATCATGTTGCCGGAACCTACGATGGCAGCACAATGCGTTTGTATCTGGATGGCACAGAGGTGGGGAGCCTGGACACAAGCGGTGATGTCGCTAGTGGGGAGTCTTATATTTATATGAGCTCTGATGGCGAACCTCTTGATGGTGTGCTCGATGAGATGAGCATCTACGACCGGGCGTTGACGCAAGGGGAACTCCAGGCGATTTTCGAAGCCGGCAGTGCGGGAAAGTGTAAGCCGTAAAGTTGCCGAAATTGTGATTAGATTTGGATTTGTTGTTCAGTAATCTAGCCTTCCCCATCAATCAGCTTGATATCCATACTATACAAAAGTGACATCGCTTCAGGTAGTGAAAACTTTGCCCCCTTGAGTGTATTCTCCTCGGGGCTGATGGTGTAATTGCGCGCCCGGCTGAGGTCGGCTTTGGTTAAGTTCGAGTTGGAGAAAAGACTCTCGGCGAGGTCGGTGCCCCCAAAGTCAGCCTGAGTCAAGTCTGCCTCGCGGAAGTCGACATCGCTGACGATGCAATCTTTGAACTGAAATTCTGTAAGGGTCAGCCCAATGAAAGTAGAATGGTTGAGCACACAGCGGGTGAATACCAGGGGCTCTTGTAGGATGTTGGTCCCCCAGTTTCCATGTGTCCAGTTTATGCCGATGAGCTTCGAATCTACGAAGGTTGATCCAGAGATGCTACTGCCTGGTATTTGTACCAAACTCATGTCGCAGCCTGTGAATTTGCAATCGACGAAGCGGCAATCCACAAAGATAGTTTCTACAAATGAGCAATTTTCGAATGTGCAGTCGATGAATTGGCTGGATATGATGCGCGTGGCATTCAGGTTGACTTCTTCGAAGTGGCGGTCTGAGTAGTGGGTTTGTGAATCAATCATTGGCTTTTCAGGAGGTTGATCTGTGGCAATAATTTTCTTTTCTAAGCAAACGCTTCAAGAAATTGCGCTAAACTTTCGATTTTTTGATCGATAAATTCTTGGGGAGATGGATCAATCCGGGCAACATAATTGATGAACATTACAGCCCGGGCAGCCATCAATGTTTGGATGGTTCTTTCTCTCTCCGCGGGCCAATCACGAATGCTGGCATATCCTTCCTTGAAAGCCTGTTTCCATTCTTGATACTTGTCGCGATCTCGCCCATAGTAAAGGGTTACAGCGATATCTTGCACAGGATAGCCGAGGTTTACATCTTCAAAATCGATCACATAAATTTCCCCGCGATGAAGATGTGCGTTCCAAAAGTGCAAGTCTCCATGAATGAGTATTTGACCGTCTTGGTCAGTGAATAATCTAGCGAACACATCATCTGCCAGTTCAATCACTTTGTCTATGATTGCAATGCGCTCAGGGGGGAACAGATGACTATATTCAGGCGTGTTGTACACCACCGGCTCATCCGGATAGTAAAAAACCTTACCCCACTTTTTCGGTTGAATACTCGGTGGAAGTGGCTTCAATGTGCTGGCATGGATATGTAATTTCGCCAACGTCTGACCGAATTTATAATAATTCTCTGAACTCAAATAGTTTTCAAGCGTTCGTCCTGGTATCCATCTGAATAAAACGCATCGCCGTTCTCCAGGCACACCTGGAACGCGAACAATGGTTATGTATTCGCCATCCCGACGCGCAATGGGTTCGGTAACCTTCAAGTCAGTGTCCCGTATGAGCGCATTTAGCCAAAACATTTCCGCTTGATTTTCTTTCAGAGTTGTTTCTTCATCTGAATAAATCCGAAGTACAAACTTCTCACCATCTTCGGTCCGAATCTGAAACATTGTGTTCGTCTCGATTGTCAGAAATCTGACCCGCTTAACGCGCAGATCATACTGCTCTAGAGCTTTGAACACTAATCCGCGCAGACGCTTAATCTTCCCTATCTTAGTAAGTTCACCGTAGGGCTTCATATTCAATGTGCTTTGAGCGTTCAAATTGAGTTATTCACTAAAACGTATTTACCCAATGCATCCTGAGTAACCCCATCGAGAGCGTGGGTGTATCGAAGGCTTCGTCGTGAGCTCCGCCGAACGGGTGCGGCTTACCTAGATTTCACCCCTCGATACGACCTATTGGTCTACTCGGGATGATAACTATGCCGCCTTGGCTTGTTGAACAACATCGGCGATCTGTGCCAAATGCGCGTCATCGTGGCCGAGGCCGAAGACGAAACGGGCGATGGCATCATAGTACCTTAACAGTAAAAAGTTTGCACAAAAAACAAGAAGATCAGGTCTGAG
>CAZLNX010000398.1:0-5604 GCA_964560795.1 uncultured Anaerolineales bacterium
TTAAACTTTTGCTGTTTTGAGGAGGGTCTAGCACCCTTTTTGCAGTAGAGTCTGGAATGGTTTGCGGACGAATCCGTCTGCACCGATCCCGATGATTTCAATGCGATTCTCTTCGAAAGCGCTGGCGGTTACGGCGATGATGGGCGTCTTTTCTCCCAGGGGGGTGGCCTTGATCTTTTGGGTGGCCTCCCGACCATCCATGATTGGCATGTTCATATCCATCAAAATGATATCCGGCTCCCAGGCTTCGAAAACTTCGATGGCTTTCACTCCATTTTGAGCCTGGCGGATGGTGAAACCAACTCGCGAAAGGATTTCGGTCAACAGTATTCTATCGGTCTTGAGATCATCAACCACCAACACTTTGAAATCTGATTGACCTGGAGATAATCCAACGACTCGATCCAGGTGAGTAATTTCCAGGATATCTGTATCCTCGCCGCGTTGTAAGGGGATATCTATCTTGAATGTGCTGCCCCGACCGACCTGGCTGGAGACGGTTATTATTCCCCCCATCAAATCAATATATTGCTTGCAGATCGCCAACCCTAAACCAGTACCATCTTGAAGGCGTAGGCCGCTGGCGGTTTGCTCAAAGGGGAGGAACAATTGGTCCAATTCTTCTGGAGCAATACCAACCCCCGTGTCTTGCACTTCGGCGCTCAAACGAAATGATTGGGCGTCGCATTCTTCGACAGAAACGCGCAGGATTATGCCGCCAGTTTCAGTAAACTTGATTGCATTCCCTAGGATGTTGATGAAAATCTGCCGTATTTTGGCCTCATCGCCAAAAAGGGGTACATCCAGGAATTGACCGCTTTTTTCCAAATGAAAACTTAACCCCTTGGTGCTGGCACGATGCCTGTAGGTAGTTTCTAGATCGAACAGCATGTGTGTAAGGCTGAAGGTATTCAGATTGATGGTGATCCGGCCAGCCTCGATCTTGGACATCTCCAGTACATCGTTGATCAATTCCAATAGGTGTAAGCCGCTGCGCACTACGGTGTCGATTTTACTGCGTTGATCGGGTTCTAGATTAGGGTCGCTCTTTAGTAATTGAGAGAAACCCAGGATGGCGTTCATCGGGGTGCGGATCTCGTGAGACATATTGGCCAGAAAGATGCTTTTGGCCTGGTTGGCCTTTTCGGACTCTTCTTTGGCATTTTGAAGGTCTTGTTGCGATAATTCTAGTTTCGTGAGGGCATCTTCGGCGCGCACCCGTTGTTGGGTGGCATCTTGCATCAAGTTTATCGCTGCCTGGCGTGATTTTTCTAGCGCTTGTGTGCGCTCGCTGATTAAATCTTCTAGATGCAGGCGGTGTTTGCTCAATTCCTCTTCGGCTTGCTTGCGCTCGGTGATATCTCGCACGACTACTAGCATGACCTGCTCATCACCAATGTTTTGTAAATTGCCGCTGACCTCTACTGGGAAGTGTTCGCCATTGGCGCGGATATTTACGGTTTCCACGGGATGGTCAGGCAAGGATATAGTATCTGAGCCATTTATCTCCAAAACTGGCATATCGAGGGGCACCAACTCGGCAACAGACTTGGTGATAAAGTTCTTACGGCTGTAACCAAACATCTCACAGGCCGCATCATTGACATCTAAGATTTTCCCACCAGGCGTTTCGACAAAAATGGCATCACGCACTCCGTTGAAGATGTTCCGGAAGCGCGTTTCTGATTCATTTAAGGCCTGTAGGGCTAGTTTTCGTTCATTGCGTACGATCGCCTCTTGTAGCTCTCTATCTATGGCCTGGGCCAGTCTTACCAGGTTATCTTTCTTGAAATAATCATGGGCGCCGGCCTTCATAATTTCGACGGCAGTTTCTTCTCCCATAACCCCCGAGACAACGATAAAGGGTAAGTCAAGTCCACTGTCCTGTAGAATTACCAGGGCTTCTGGCGCGCTGAACGCAGGCATCGTGTAATCGCAGATAACCACATCCCAGGTTTTGCTTTCCAATGCGGTTTTCATCGTCTGATCGGTATCTACGCGTTCGAAGACTAGGTCGTATCCCTCTTTCTTCAGTTGACGCACCAGCAGCAGGACATCATCTTGAGAGTCGTCAACAATCAAAGCCCGCAGTTTTTTTGTCATCTAGCGCTTCTTTCCAGCAACTGGGGCCATCGGAAGCTCATTCAAGAGCAGCCAGTAAATCCCCAGTTGCTGAACGGTCTGAGTGAATTGAATGAAATCCACTGGCTTGCGGATATAACTATTGCAGCCCATGTTATAGCCGTTGGCGATATCTTGCTCCTCTTTCGAAGAAGTCATGATGATAACAGGCAGCAACCGAGTATTTTCATTGGCGCGGATGCTACGCAACACCTCCATGCCATCCAGCTTGGGGAGCTTCAGATCCAGCAGGATAACCGCAGGCATATCATCTGTGTTACGGTCTGAATAAGAGCCCTTTCTGAAGAGATAGTCCAGCGCTTCGACGCCATCGCGCGCCACCACCACCTCGTTGGCGATCTTGTTTTTCTTGAAGGCGCGTAAGGTAAGCTCTACATCGTCTTCATTGTCTTCTACTAAAAGAATCGTTCTTGTCTTCAATCATACCTCCTGTTATAGCGTGAAATAAAACGTTGCGCCCTGGCCCGGTTCTGCCTCGGCCCAGATATTCCCGCTATGACGCCGGATAATGCGCTGTACCGTAGATAGCCCGATCCCTGTGCCGGGATAATCTTCATCTGAGTGCAGACGCTGGAAAGGGGTGAACAGTTTTTCTGCATGCTTTATGTCAAACCCCGCGCCATTATCACGCACATAATATACGATATCTTTATCATACTCGGTAATGCCAAACTCAATCATCCCCTTCGGTTTGTTGGCGGTGAATTTCCAGGCATTGCTGAGCAGGTTTTCCAGGGCAATGGCCAATAAACGCTTATCACCTTGCACCACGATGCCGTCCTCAATGGCAAATTCGACCTGTCTTTCAGATTGGCTCTGTTGGAGCGTGTCTGCAATAGATCGAACAAGCTTACTCAATTCAACAGCTTCCGTATGCATTTCAGCACGGCTAATGCGGGATAACTGCAGTATGTCATCGATAAGCTGCGCCATATGCTGGCTTGCGCGTCGGATGCGCCTGAGATAGTCTTTGCCTTCGTCGTCCAATTGATCGCCATAATCTTCGATAACCGCCTGGCTGAAGCCATCCATAGTCCTCAGAGGAGCACGCAGGTCATGGGAAACCGAGTAACTAAACGCTTCCAATTCCTTATTAATGGCGTTCAACTCGGCGGTACGATCGGCGACCAACTCTTCTAGATGCAGGCGGTGTTTTTGCAATTCGCCCTCTGTTTGTTTTCGCTCGGTGATATCGCGCCAGGTTGAACGGCTGTGAAGGATATTTCCGTCTTCATCCCGCACGGCAGATACATTGAGGCTGACATCCAGCTTCGATCCGTCTTTTCGCATCAATATCAGTTCTTTATCATGGATCTCGCCGCTTTCGACAAATTGTTGGAACGCCTTCTGGACCTCTTGCATGCAATCTGGGTGGTAGAGGTCGAAGATGGGATGGCCAATGATTTCTTCTCTGGAATAACCTAGATTTCTGGCTAACGTCTGGTTACACTGCGTGACCAGCGCTGTTTTGGCATCCACCGAGACATACATATCGGGGGCGTTATCGTAGAGATCGATATATTTAGCCTCTGAATCCTTTAACGCCAGTTCTGCTTGTTTGGCATCCTCCAATATACCCAGGAGGGCCTGGCGAGATCGCTCCAGTTCATCCAGCTGCTTCTGGATCGTTTCAGTAGCCTGGCGACGTTCATCTTCGATGCGGTCTCTTTGCAGCCTGGCGTTTAGAATAGGGGCAATATGTGTGGCGATCTCTTCCAATAAATTTACATCTCGATCAGTATATTTTGTCCCCTTGTTGGCGATCTGGATAAGACCGACCACTGCATCTTGATAAATTACTGGCAATGAAATATGCCTGTGTATTTCCATGTGCCCTTCGGGGATCTCCTTAGAAGCTTCATTGGAGTAGATTGCTCTTTTCTCCCGAATTGCCTGAGGCCAGGCACTATCTCCCCACGCGTCGCGTGGGAAGATGGTGCTTTTATCCGGAACCTGGCATTGATCCCATACAGCCCATGACATAGTGGGTGCCACCAGACCGTCCTGCTCATCGAGGTAGCCAAATACACCAATCTCACTCTCCGTATATTCCAGAATGATCTTCAACAATTCGGTATACATTTCATGATCGGGAGTTGTGAGAAAAACATTGGTGATTTGGTTTCGGATAGATAGCTGCAACGTTCTTGCCGTGATGACAGCTTCTTGATTTTCGTACAGCAGGGCATTGCGCAAGATCAAGGCGGTAACACTTGAAAGTGGTTCTAAAACGTGTAGGACCTTATCCATCGCATAGATATCGAAAAGTTCGAGTATCAACAGAACACCGACCCGTGTTGTTCCCACATTCAAAGGGATGGCGATTGAGCTCTGACATTCCAGTGCCGACAATATTTCCGCCACGCCAGGGGGAATAGCATCTGGCTGCCACACTGTTGGCTCAGTAATTTCATGGCAGGCCAGGGCCAGGCTTTTGATATGATCGTTCACGGTTGAGTTCTCATATCGTTTGGGATGGATACTGATCACCCGATGTTTGGAGCCCTTCAGGCCGTGGATGCATTGCACCAGGGTAATCACCCGTCCGCCGATTAATTCTCGGATCTGCTGGGTCAGGTATTTTCCCAATTGCCCAGGATTATCAGAATACTGCAGGATATTCTCGAGAATATCCAGGGTCATGAATTGAAAAGCCGCTGAATCGTCCAGGCGAGTGCGATCGTTTTGATTATTCATCGGTTTGGGCGCGTTTTTCGACCTCCAGGATCGAGGCAAGCAGTTGGTTTAAAGATACCGGCATAATCTCCACCGGCAAACCACAAAATTCAGAAATCTCGTTCAGTAACTCTTCAGGAATGGGAGATAGACCGGTATCGAGGTAAACCAGTTTGGTATGGAACTCGGTCATAAACGAACGCGCATTATCTCCTTCTAGCCCCATTTGCCCCTGGAAGACCTCCCGCCAGCGGTGGGTCCACTCTGGCATCAAGAAAAAAGTACCTTCGGAACGCAGTTGCCGGTATTGGTCCCTGCCAAGTATGATTTCCATACAGTTCCTGCCGCGTACTCGTTCAACACCATCGTGGTTTTGGTAATCGTACATATGGGGGCAGCAATCGCCATAAACCAGAAGGATCTGCTCCCCATTCTGGCGCGCACGTTCCATAACCTTTTTCAGGCTGCGATCCAGCACATCCGGGTACATATGCAGCATTGAGCCCTGATATTCAAAAGGGATTTCGATCTGCTTTTGTTCTAAAAGCAATTCTATCTCCTCTCGAAAAATCGAGCAGGCGATGCCGATCTTAGTCGGTTTCTCTGATTTCATATCCATAGCGCTGGCTCCTGTCCTAGCCAAAAAATAACTACAGAGAACCCTTCGACTTGGTCTAAAGTAAGCACAAAGTTCGCGTTAGCTCCCGATGCCCTCGGAAACTCCAGGTTTCTATATACTAATCGCGAATAGGATTTGTGAGAATTAGGATGATTGAGGAGCCTGCC
>CAZLNX010000399.1:0-5590 GCA_964560795.1 uncultured Anaerolineales bacterium
TTTTTTGTTGCTCAACGCTTCTGTTTTGCCTGAGTTACTGCAGTAGAGTCATATCAGGATTGCCTAAGAGCACGGTTAGGTCGCCGACAAGATCCTCGCCAACCAATTCCAAACGACCTTCAAAGATATGTTCAGTCGGCGCGGCACCTACAGGCATTGTGAGTGCACTCTCGTCAAAGGGAGAAGCATACTCAAATCCCGACATCAACTCGTCATAGGTGAGGAAATCGCGCACACTCAGGTCGACTTGCTCTTGTTGTTCAATGGTAGGAGATGGCAGAGTTACTTCTGTAGGTTCGGTAATCGAAACATCATCAGAAAGGCTGAGATCAGCTGACTGACATGCAGCTAATGTCAATGCAAGCCCGACAATGATGACTCCATGAAAAGTGATACCTGGGCGATTATAAGACATTGAAACACTCCATTTCTTCAATTTATTCTGCATCGTTCTTACGCGCTGTGTTCATTCTGTGGCTGAGTTTGCGCAACGAAATCCGAGGTAATCGTATCGGGTATCTGTAGAAATTGAAGCCCGCGTGGCTCCACGGCAATATGCAGGATGAAAGAACCAACTGCACCCTTTGACCAGTTTTTCGCTTCCGGTATCCGGTCCTGTTAGGTTTGATTCTGCCTGGGAAGAGTAATCGCCCAACCAATCAGCGACCCACTCAGACACATTTCCGCTCATCCCCCATGCATAACTCCAAGAGACTCCATCGGGGAAACTCATCACCGGGGATGATTTCTCATATCCATCATCATAGCGATCATCGGCATGGGATGCTTCACAATTGGTATCGCAATAATTCAACTTGAGACCATCAAACTCATCTCCCCAGGGATAGATGACACCCGACTCTCCACGGAAGGCGTATTCCCACTCAGCTTCTGTAGGTAAGCGGGCATCAACCCATTCACAATAATCCTGGGCATCCTGCCAACTGACACATACGACTGGATGATCGTCTTTATCTTGATCATGATACGTAGACTCACCTTTCTTACACTCCAAAGGTGGCAAGCAAACACCAGATTCAACACACAGCCGGTATTGGGCATTAGTGACCTCAGTCTGATCGATCCAAAAACTATTCAAAGTGACCCGGTGTTGGGGATCCTCTCGCATATAATACCAGCGGTTGCAGATATTATAGTGCTCTCTGCATAAAGCGATGGCAGCATCGATCTCTTCTAAACTGCTGCCCATCTGAAAATCACCCTGGGGGACGTACACCATCTGCATATCATCTTTTTGGCGAAGCATCGTTTTTCCAATTATTGGGATATCCTGTGAGGCACTCAAATAAACTGACTCACCGATCGCATCATCTAGAATGACGTGGGGAAAATCGGGGTCTTGATCTGGATATGCTCCATGTTGATGATAAATATCAATTAATTCAGGCACTTTGAAAACTACATCGTGCATGTAGTTGCGTTGCTCGATTTCAGCCATCTGCACGGCTTCTTGCACAGAGATCATGCCATTGTCATCAGCATCCGCTCTTAGGTCAGAGAAGGCAGCGACGAAATAATGCACAAAAACGCTCCCAATTATTGGCAACCCTTCTTCCTCCAACCCAGACCAAGCAAACTCGTCCTCAGCGACCACGGCAATCGAGATGTGAGGGCGTGGATCATCATCAATTAGTTGCGTAAACGTCGCCGCCCGACAAGTATCGACAATCAAGATTCGAGAATTACTTGGAATTTCAGCCCAACGGTGAGGAAATAAATTACCCCATTCAAGAAAATCGTTCAAATATGTATCATGCCCAGTAATATAGAAAAGGACAGTATCAACATCATCGGCATTTTCTGCCAGCCATTGCAAACTTTGCTCAATATCATCTTTGCTGAATTCACGCAAATCTAAAATGTGAGATTCATCCCAGCCATTCTCGAGAAGAAGTTGTTTCAGTTGATCAACGTTAATATAATCAACTGGCAAATTTTGCTCCCCGGGGATGTCGCTGTAGTCATCTTTCTCAGCTAGAACGGCCCAACGTTCGATTTCAGATTCGGGGACTTCAATTCCCCCGGTATCTACAAATTCTGCAGGTGATGCTATTGTGCTGGTTTCATTCAACCAGACCGTATTGGGCATCTCTCCGCCGCTATGTAGCGAAAGATCGGCATGGGCGATAAATGCATCGAGATCTCCATCGCCATCAAGATCCCCCATTTGAACTTGAGAACTATATTGAGTACCCAGCCGCAGGCCATCGGTAGTAAAGACTCCAGATCCGTCATTTAACCAGATTTGATCACCAGTAAAAGCGATTGCGATGAAAGCATCCAAATCGCCATCACCATCAAGGTCACCCAGAGCGACTTCGTTATCCGGTGAGGAGTGTATCGACTGCTCCATCTGACGAAAAATACCTTCACCATCATTGAGCCATATCTGGTTGGCATCACCCGCAACAGCCATGAAAACATCTAAGTCAAGATCGCCATCCAGATCCCCTATCTCCAAGCCATGAATGTGGAGATATTTCGATGTCAATTTTTGTCCGCTATCTGCAAAAGCAGCATCACCATCATTGAGCCACACCCTGGCATGTTCATCCCAGCCCCCAGCCAGGATATCAAGATCACCATCACCGTCAAGATCACCTACATCAACATCATCTGTGATTTCCTCGCCTAAACGTTGACCGGTATCGGAGAAGTTGCCCGATCCATCATTCAGCCAGACCGAGTTGGCGCCGTCACGGGCAAGGTAGGCATCTAAATCCCCATCATCATCCAAATCGCCCAATGTGGTAGCCACAGCTTCGCTGTTATTCAAAGCCTGCTCACTATCTCTAAAAATCCCATCCCCCTTGTTCAACCAAATCTTGGCTGGGGCATACCAATCGGTTACAAAGGCATCTAAATCGCTATCGCCATCCAGATCACCCAAAGTGACGCCCATGCCAAAACCCAGGTGCTGCTCTTTGATCGAATAAACCCCCTGCCCGTCATTTAGCCAGACGGCATTGCTTTCTCCGCCTTGACTCCCATTGGCTACAAAGGCATCCAGATCGCCATCGCCATCCAAATCCCCCAGTGCCACATCCCAACTACGACCGTGGCCAAGTCTCTGGCCCGAATCTTTGAAGGCGACAACTTCTTCCGGAGATTCCAACGTTGGCGTACTTGGGATATCCGTTGGAGCGGGGGTGACAGTAATCTCTACAATCTGGTAAACGATTTGGGTTTCGATATTCTCATCTATCGGTGTTGAACAACCGAAAAGTATAATCAGGGTGATAACTAATAGAATGGTCAAATTGACCCGTTTGTTCATTGCGATATCTCCAATGCAGCCCAGTGATCTAGCAAAAATGACAACGTAGCCAGCAAACCTCCAGACGTCGGCAGAATGCAATCGTCGTCCAAATCTATTGGCCAGTATATGCGAGTGTCAATATCATTGGCAGGGATCAATGTCACCGCTAAACGCATTGATTCTTGAATTATTTTTATCTTGTATTCCAATTCGTTTGGAGTACCCATATACGAGTTGTTGGCTACCCAGCCTTCGTCTTGAAGGAATTTTTCTCGCTCTGCTACTGCCGAAGCGCTATCACTCGTGCTGCGACAACGCCAGACAAAATTTTGCGTACGATTCCAAATACCGTCATCTTTTGAGTAAATCGCCGTTCCTAACGCAGCAGATGAATGTAAGACGATTACATCATCTCCAAGGTCTACGAAAATATTGCCAACAATTAAGCCTGGGTTCTGCAATCTAACGCCTACATATAAGAATTCATGATCGTGCATCAACATCAAATCACTGCCATCCGATAACATTTCAACCACGGCGTCACCCCACTCATCTGAAGAAATCGTACCATCAATAACGGGGGAATTACCATCGGGAACAATAATAGAACCGGGTTCAACATCTCTTGATTCAGATTTGCCCCAAACAACCACATGGCCTCTATGCTCAGCAGTGTACAGGTAAGTTCCATCAGGAGAAAAACCCAGTGCGGACATATCATTGCTTCCACGGATAACCTGCAGCAACTCTCCGCTCTTGACATCCCAAACCCTGACAGATTGGTCTGAACTGCCAGACACAAGCCATTTGCCATCTGGCGAATAAACCACACTATAAATTCTATCCAGATGCCCTTGGAAAGTTTGTAAAACTTCTCCGTTTTCAACATCCCACAGTTTCAGAGTCCGATCGCCACTCGCCGAAGCCAGGTATCTTCCATCAGGTGAAAAAGACAGGCTGTACACGTTTTCATTATGTCCAGTCAGGGTTCTAATCTCCTGACCGTTGGCAACATCCCACAACTTTATTGTATATCCGGAGTTCACTTCGCCCGACGCCAATATTGACCCATCTGGTGAGAATGCTACGCTGTCAACATTACCAGTATGTCCTTTAAGAGTGTGGATGATTTCTCCCGTTTTCGTATCCCATAGTCTGACGGTCTGATCTCCATGCCCCGATGCCAGGATCGTACTGTCTGGCGAAAAGGCAAAGCTCATCGGTTGACTACCATCCGATGTCGTCAGCATTCCATTCTCCATATTCCAAATCTCAACAGCAGAATCGTTGTCAAACAACGCCAGAAGAGAAGCATCCGGTGAAAACACAATCACATAGGATCTACCATTGAGCTCGCTGATTGTTTGTACTTCGTTCCCGCTTTCGGTAGACCAAATCCTAACATCAGGACCATCCCCAATTGCCAGAAACCTGCCATCAAGCGATAGTGCTGCACCACCATTTTTTGAGTTCCCCAATGATCCCATAGAAACTAGACCACTTATAGGAGTTTGTGAAGGGGAAAGCGTTGGGGGTAAAAATGTGGGTGTCGGCAGTAGAGTGGAAGTCCATTCGACAACATCAGGGGTAGTTGTGACAACATTAACCTGAGGGGGCGTCGGCGTATTACAACCCACAAAGGTAACCACAACCACTATCCCCACCAGGGTAATTCTCATCATGTGGCCCTCCCGGCAACACTAAAGGTGGCAGCCGCTTTCTCATCAAAACAGCTGCCACCGTATCTTATTATTTCGAAGCGATATAGTGCTCTATAACCTTCTCGAGGATCTCCAATGGCATTGATCCATTACTCAATATCAAGTTATGGAATTCTTTGAGATCGAATTGATCACCTAAGGAATCCATGGCCATTTGACGTAATTCGCGGATCTTCAACATGCCGACCATATAAGAAGCAGCCTGCCCCGGCCAAACAGCATAACGGCCAACTTCCCAGTTCATATAACCTGCGCTCAATCCGGTATTTTCAACCAGGAAATCAGCTGCCTGATCATAGCTCCATCCTTTGGCATGAATTCCTGTATCTACAACAAGACGGGCGGCGCGCCAGGCTTCGAACTGCAAGCGTCCCAGATTGCCATAGGGATCATTATCATACCAACCTAATTCGGCAGCCAGGTATTCTGCATACAGTGCCCAGCCCTCTACATAGCCCAGGAAAGAGGCCACATTGCGGAAGAGGGGTAAATCTGCTTCTCCAGCCAGGGTAATTTGAAAGTGATGACCAGGTAGGTGGTCTCCCTCTTGGGTGTTGCTGAAATGTAGTATAAACTGAGGAAACAAACA
>CAZLNX010000400.1:0-5585 GCA_964560795.1 uncultured Anaerolineales bacterium
TTTTTTGTTGCTCAACGCTTCTGTTTTGCCTGAGTTACTGCAGTAGAGTCATCATTATTACATCTACAACTTCAGATTCGAGATAATCTATTGCTTCATTCCCACTAGAAACTGTCATTAATTCAAATCCTTCTTGTATCAAAGTCTTGGCAATAGAATTCCAAAAATCTTCATCATTGTCTACTATAAGAATTTTTTCGCTCATAGTATCTCTTTCCTCTCACAGTCAGTTATGTCCCGATTACAAAGGTAAATTTATGGAATATCTTGAGTTTCTACAACACTCAAGCTATATGATAAATCATAATTATTTTACCCCATTATTGCTACAAAACATCTTTACATATCAGTCCTAATAATATAAAAACCGCTATTTTGTTCCCCCTACAAACATTAAATACTATTAACCCTTAATCAATTGGTTGAAGGTTCGAGTCCTTCTAGGGCTAACTATTTTTTCCCAGAAGCACCATTGACTTATGGATGTAATAAATCCTTGCAAACACAGTTTTTTTACACTAAAATCCCAACCGTCTCGGATCAGCATGTAAGGGTTCCCCATCTTTGTCATCTTCCTGGATTGCCTGCTTTGGTTGATCTCCCTCTTCTACAAAGTCTTCGTGAGGTGTTAGCAACTCCGACAACAACGGTCTGAGCTTGCGCGGCACCAGGTTGGTTATAGCCGCCACCGCCTGTTCTTGCCAATCTTCAGGCTGGGCGTAATCCTCTGGATGGGCTGTAATGACTTCACGGATAATAGCCCGCACGCGCTGAGGGTCAGTGCTGGCAATCGGTTTCACATCTACTAGCGTGGGAGGCTGCCAGCGGCCCCCAATGCGAGCACGCAGCCAGGCGCGCAACGAAGGCAAATCCAGGGTGGTGTCTCCATATCGCGTGGTCAAGTTCAGAGTAGCGCGGATCAGATCTGCATCTTCTGGATCAGGAGAAAAGAAAGCCTGAGTAGATGTGTTGGCCAGCAATCCCTTCACCACTGGTTCGAAGCCTTCAATCTCTCGCATCATCGACAAAGATTGCGCCAGGGCAAATACCCGCGCCCCAAATTTTGCCCCCTCTGAGAGCATGGCTTCCAATTGCATTCCCCCGCCAATTTCCTGGATCTCGTCGATCACGAAATAGAAAGGGACAGGCTCATACAACGTCGTTTTACGAAAAACAGCCTCGAAAACGTTGTAGACAACACCCGCTGTCATCCTAGCCCCTTCGCGCCCCATTTCGCCGCTGGGCAGGCGCAATACGATCCAGGCCCGTTCTTGGATCCACTTCTCCAAGTCCACAAATTGATTGTGATGCATGGAGGCGAACAGCCAGGGCGATAGTTCCAGCGCCATAGCTTTGGACATCACCGGGCTGACCACCTGCGTGACCCAGCCATTGCTCCAGTTGCCGCGCTCATCCGTCAGTTGCCCCAATAGGGCATCCAGCGCCAGGATGCCCATGCGATCCACAGGATCGAGATAGGCCATTGTCGAATGTCGCCATCTGGTGTTGAAAGCCGCAAAGATCACATGAATGAACCCCATGCGGTCCTGAGGATGTTCCATATTCCAGGCATGCGCCAGACGGAATAAAGCCAATAAAGCTGCCTGCATACGCGGCCCCCAATAATCATCCCAAATCCGTCGTCCAACCTGGATGATGGCATTCCCTGCCCAGGTGAATTCCGGAACGGCCAACAAATTGAGCGGTACGATCTCAGGCTGGTCAGGGGTAATCACCCGCAGCCTGCGTATCCCTTCGCAGCGTAAAGGCTCAGGGAGATCATCGACCGCCTGGAGAAAAGCATCGGCCAACCCCAGGTGAGGATCCACCAGAAAGATACCTGGCGCGTCTTCTCCGCGGGCAATCAATTGTTGTAGTAATGAATACACCAATGACGATTTCCCCGAACGGCTACCACCGGTGATGACGCCATGCCCATCCGGGTCCACACCGATTGATTCGCCCGTGGCGACACTTTCCCCGATTCTAAATTTTGCCGCTACCAAAGCCGGAGCAGGCGGTGGTGCTGGGACTTCCTGCAGCACATCTCGATCAATGACTCCGGCGCCCTCGCCAATCTCAGGCGGTGTAATCATAGCGGCGATCTCTTTTGCTGGCAGCGGCATTGTGTAGGCGCGTACCCCCGGCCATTCTCGCTCGATACGCTTCCAGGTGCTGGATCCTCCCAGGAAGGTTACAGACTGCGGGTTTGGAGCGCGCAGTGAGAAACTGACCTTGAGCAGCGTGTCTTTAGCGCGGGTCTCCAATACCTCCTGAGGAATCGAACGCCATCGCATCCATTGTTGTGTCCCCAGCGCACCCACGAGGAACAGCACACCGCCGCTGATGACGCCCAACGCCCCAGCAGATCTGGACAACCAACCTGCGCTGAGACTCCCCCCGGTAATCACGGCGATCAACGCACCTACGATCAAAACAACCCGCCACAGTGCCAGACGCAACCCCCAGGGGTTAGGAGTGTCGTTGTCCACCCCGTGTCCAGTTCCGTAAGAGTAGGACGCCAGGGCGCTAATGCGCTCTTGCAGCTTGGGATCCTTGCCGAGTAACCAGATTCGCAGGAATGTCTCCTGCCCTGCAGATACTTGATCCAGCAACTGGCCACCCAGGGCCAGTAAGGGATCCCCTTCTGAAAGCACCAGGTTGGGGATGTGATCCTGCGTTTTTAGCACATAGGTATTGCCATTTTTATGGCTGATAGATGCTTCACAACGCGCCCAGCGCGTTTGATGGTGAACCAGCGAGGCCCAGGATTTGACTATGCCATTGGCCAGGCCGGGCGGGGCATGCAGGCGCACCCGCACGCCGTTCTCAGTAGCCAGAATCTCTAAAACAACCGGATGGGAAGCTTGCCCCAACCAGGAAGCGATCTGGCTCCGGATTTTGGGAAACGAAATGGGCGCAAATTGCAATTCCCACGTTTCCCATTCTCTTGAACACAACGGGCAGTGTGTAGCATCATGTTCATATCCGCATTGGGGGCAGGTGATTGAGTTCGCTATATTCGTTGAAAACATGCTTTTTCTATATGTAGCTATATCTGAGAGCTAGGGAGCCGCACCCCTGCACCCACACTCCCTTGCTCCCACGCTCCCTAATTCGTCGCCCCCATCTTCTCCCAGAATTCCAGCCAAATCGGCGGGATGGTCACCAGTACCGGAAACAGCGAACTTCGCCCTCCAGACGGGGATGCCAGGAAGATTCTAGGAGGCAGCGTGGCAACCCGCTCCGCATTGCGTTTGGCTTCACTTTCGGCGACCCCCATCGACCGGAAGAACCCGAAAGCTTCATCTGGTCCCAGGCGACCGATCAAGGCTGTCGAAGCCAGGCTCAACGAGGTGGGGTTTTGCGCCAGGTCAGACGGCAGGTGGGTTGTCAGGGTAACGCCAACTCCGCGCTTGCGCGCTCTGCGGCCCAATTCATCCAGTAGATCGGAGAACGGCCCGCTTCGCAGCAATCGCCAGCCCTCGTCGATATAGATGTCCATTGGGTTTCGGCCAATGGTTACCGCATGATACAAAAACCAGGCCAGCACAGCATGAACGATGCCTTTGTTTTCTTTTCGCAACGTGGAAAGGTCGAAATTCCACCATTCACCCTGCGGGAAATCCGTCGAAAGCAAAGCCACCGGACGGTCGAAGAAACCATCCAGCAAACCGCCCCGCATATAGGGGCGCAGCAGCGCGATGGGGATGGCAGTCTCCGGCGCGTTGACCGTGGAGAGGGTATCCACCAGATCGGCGATGGACATGCGGCCTGGACGACGCTCCCAACGTCGTTTTACAGCTTCGTGAATAGCCGCGTGTATGCCAGGGGTCAATGTGCCCTCTCCTCCCAGAGAGGAGATCAGGAAGCGCGCTGCCAGGAGCATCTCAGAGGGGTCATTGCCCTGCAGGGGGTGCATCAGGCAGGTTTCGGGATCATCCGGCGCACCGGCAGGGACAACTTTGCCACCCAACGCCCGGCACAAGTGATTGTTTTCCCCTTCAGGGTCGATACTTACAACAGTACGCCCCCCCAGCAGCCGTTGGGTCATCATTAAGCGCATCAGGGTGGTTTTGCCCGAGCCCATCTCCCCAAGCACCAAAGATACCGCGTGGGGAGGCTTTGGCGCTGCAGGGTCGAATCCTTCTACGGGAGAAAAATAGATGTCTCTGCCTTCCTGAGCGTGGCTGCCAATCCAGACAGCCCCTTCGGGCGGATTGACCCTGCGCGCCGGTGCTGGTATCAACGGCGTGGCCTCCTCGATCAACAATACCGGTTCGTCCAGACCGGGCAATAGTTTCCCCCCAGGCTGGAAATGGTGCAAGGCGCGTTCGGCAATATAGAACAATCGCTGGGGAACCAACCCCTTGGCGCGCAAATCCGTCTCCAGGAAGCGCCTGGCCGCGTCTGCATCCTGCTCCCGGCCAGGCTCGGCAAACAACCCTGTGAGCAATGTTGCCCGAAAGGCCGGTTTTCCCAACGTCAAGTCAGACTCAGCCGAATCAAGCGCCTGGTCCATGGTCCGCTCGGCCATGGAGGGTCGCCTGCCTGTTTTGGCTGATAGGGCCAGCAAAACGCCTTCAAAGAGAGTACGTCGGGCACGCAGCGATTTTTTCATCGCGTCGGGGAGCACGCGCTGCAGAACCAGGGAATAGATCGTGGGCAGGGCTACTTGATGAAATGATCTTGCCGAAACGCGTGACCAGGGGCGATTGGGCATCCCTGGCGATCCGCTGCCGCGCACGGACATAGGCAGGAGAACCCCGTTGGGGAAGACCAGGCGATCCTCGGTCACTTCTACAGCTTCGGCTGCCACCGCCGAGATGTATTCGGACTGATTTGTATTTGAGCCCGTTGTGGGGGTTTTCTTCTTGGCAAACATCATGAAGATATGCTACTAGACGGTCAAGTCCGGGTTGAATACCCACCGGGCCAGAGCGCGAATATCGTCGTCAGATAGAAAGGTGATCTGCATGCCATAAGAGCGAAATAACCCTGCGATCCCTTCCCACCACCCCAGGCTGTCCTCGTTTGGGAGCATGAATTCCAGGATCGTACGGCGCATGAATGGCAGCGGATAGGTTTCCAGAAACAACGCCAACCCGTCCTGTAACAGACTCATCCCTTTTTGCTCATGCTGTGGCCATCTCTCGATCTGAGAACGAAAGGCCTCTCGGGGAATTGGGTCAGGCCAGAAGATTTGTAGCACTCGCACTATCCAACCCGGTTGCATAGAGGACAGCAGAGCATGGAAGGCTTCGTCGGGACGTACGTCTGGGCGATCTGGGTCGGCTGTGATTTCGGCAAAAAGACGTGATTTCTCATCCTCTCCAAGCAGCGCCCAATGCTTCCCTATCTGATGGAAGCCTCTTGCCAGGACAAATGCCTGGGTTTTCCCTATCTGCCCTGCACTCTCACCGTTCACCATGATCGTTTTTAGCCTTTTCTACTTGAATTCCAATCCTACGATTTGCTATAAGCTATGACTATTCTTGCTGAACATGCCCTCGAGCAAATTCAACTCCCCTATCCTAACCCGGACGAGCCGGAACCAAAAAGGACAAAAGGAAAGAGAGAAAGTC
>CAZLNX010000401.1:0-5579 GCA_964560795.1 uncultured Anaerolineales bacterium
GCACGATCAATTATACCCACTCAATCATTGTGATCCAACCATGTTTCGTGGACATGCAGCCATTCCAGCTGATTTGGCGTGCCGGGTTTCTTTCTAAAGAATACGCTGCTCAGACGGACGGTTGATTTGCCATCTAAATCTTGGTGTTCGTGATACATAGCCAGGACCAGTTCGTCAAACCAGTGCAGCACGCGCACTTCTTCGATCCAGATGCGCATTCCCTGGCGGGTGTTGTGTGCCTGGTGGATGCCATCAAGCAGCAATTGCCGTTCGAGTACTTTTCCATCGGGCGAGACTAACTTGAATGATTCGGCTAAAACATGGTTCAAGCGAGAGAAATTATCTTCGTTGAACTCTATGTCACCGTTGTACCAATCTTGAAAGAATTGGTGAAGTTGAACGATTTCTGCTTCGATGTGCAGGAAGTCAAAAGAGTGAATGCGGCGATTATCAGTCATAAATATTCCTTAGACTTCCGAAGTTTGTCAAACTTCGGAAGTCTTTGAAGTTATCTGTCCAAATAACTACAAGCACCATCCAGAAAACTGAGTGTGGCCCACTGACCCGTTTCTGGATGATACCGCTGAATCCACTCCCCGCTGGTGATGGGAATGGTCAGGATAGTGGTATCTTCGTGTATACATTTCTCAATATTGAAGGTTGGCTTTGTTAGACTGGACCCTGGTAATGGTTGGCATCTTCCCTGCGGGATCGAGTCGAGATAATCTGGTGACAAACTTGATATGTGCTCGGGGTAATCGCCATACTCTTGATGATATTCTTCCATGGCTGTGATGATCGGAGCCGCGGCGCGCTTATTCAAACTGAAACAGGCCGAGCGGAGAATTACCAGGTCGAAGAAAGGTGTGATCAGAATTATGGAAATCAAGATCATCGTCAGCCAGAACATGCGCCGAACGGGCGTTTCTGACTGCAAAATCTCTTCATTCTTTCCGCGCCAGTATAAGAGATAGAGCAAAGTGATGAAGCCCGCCGGGAGAGGAAGACAGGTCACCGCGGCAACGAAGAATGTCCCTGTTGAAAAAAAGATTAGGAATGCCTGCCCAGCTGCCAATAGGAAAAGCAGTGCCAGGGGAACGAAAACCCATCCCAGTTTTCGGTTCAAGAGCAGAGTTCCAATGGCTGGTCCTGATACGAGCGCAAATCCAAAAAGTAATATGGTAACTACATTGAGCATGATTACACCAATTCTAATTGTCCTGTTCTGCGGGTGTCCATGATGCGCTTGCGGAAGATCAGCCAGGCGACAGTGGCATAGATCATTCCAATTAATAATTCAATACCCATTAAAGATGCCACATCGAGATAGGATGCTCCATCAATAACATCGCGGATTGCTAAGAGACCATGGGTCAGCGGCAGGGCTTTGCCGATATATTGAATGATGGGCGGCAGCGCATCCACGGGGAAATTGACTCCGCAGACCACAAACATGGCATAGGCGACCATGTTGCTGGCAAGAAGTCCCACACGAGTAGGCATTGTCAGGGATCCCAGCAACCAGCCCATACCGGCCAGTGAAGCGGTGGTCAGCAGCATCAAAGGGAAGGCGAGCATCAGGGCGCCGAAATCCAATCCTACGCCAGACATGAAGGGTGTCAAAACAACATAGGTTACTAACACTCCGATCAAAGACTGTACATATCCAGCCATGGCGCGGCCAATCATCAGAGGCAGCCAATTGGCGGGGACGGCCATCAGCAGCGGGAACGTGCCAGCCCATTTTTCAATCTCAATAGAAACCCCCAGCATGACCAGCGACGTGATAGCGGCGTTGCCCATGGCATTGCCAATTAATGCGAAACGGGCTAGCTGGGGGCCGCCCGCGGTTTGAGCCAGAAGCACGAAAAAGAGAGGTTGCAACACAAAGCGCGGAATCTGAGAGCCCAGGAAACGCGGTAGCGCATCGGTGGTTTCCATGATGATCGAGGCCCGCACACCGGCCAAGAAGGTGCGCCAGGTTTTGTATATCACCATTGCTGCAAGCCTCCCTGCTGGCGCACACGCCGCTCGATGACCCGGTAGAGGTAATGCCCAGCGATGAAATAGAGGATGGATAAGCCGCCCAGCGTGATGTAAGTCACCGCGATGGAATAGTCGGCGATGACCCCGGCTGTGCGCGCCAGGGAGATATTGCCCCAGGTCGAAACCAGGCTGTAGCTCAAGGGTCGTGTCCATAAGGGTAGGATGGTCAGCGGAAAAGTCAGCCCCGAGAGGATGAAGATGGGGTAGTTGAGTACATTGGCCAGGTTGCCGGCCGCACGCGCTAACACAAATAAGCTGCCGATGATCAACCCCAACATGGTCATAGCGATTAGGGTCAGAAGCACAGCTCCTGCAAAAGCCCAGGGATGTGCGATATCCAGTGGAAGTTGAAAGGCGATCATGCCGGTGGCTATGGTTAATGCCAGGGCGAGGATCGATGCCATGGCATTGGAGAGCGATTTGCCCAGCAGGATGACTTCCAAAGAAGCTGGCGCGGCGACCAGGAATTCTAGAGTACCGCTGCGGCGCTCGTCCTGCACAATGGAGCCAGAAGTCCACAGGTTATTGTTCCAAATACCGATCATGCCCGCACCAATGACTGCGTATAGGCTCAAGTCGGGTTTGCCGCCATAGCGATAGATGCCCACACTGAGCAATGTAAAAATCACGGGTTGGATGAATAATGTACCAATGAAGAAGTTGTCCGTGGCGCGGCTGATAGCTTGCTCCCGGAAAGAGCTGAACATGGCTCTTAGATAACATCGAATTGTTGTGATCATTGGTTATACGCTTTTATCACGAATTGGTACGAATGATGCGAATTGCACGCTATTGTAATAGACGCTCCAAAGACGGGGATTTTTAGCCGAGAAAGCAAACAATTCCAGCGTAATCAGCGGATCTCAGAGCAATCAGCGTTCAAGTTTTCATGGCCTCAGGGCCCACGAGACGTACGTAGGCATCTTCTAGGGTTGGCTGGCGGGTAAGCACGCGCTGAATTGTAGCGCCATCCAAGATGTTGATGAATTCCCCGACCAAGGCAGCGCCGCCGGGAGCCTGGATCACCAGGGCTTGAGCCAGATCTCGCACTTCAACGTTAACGGCTGCGACCTTATCATGTTCTCTAAGTCTCTCAATTGAATCTTCCTTAGCGCCGATAACCTCGATCTCGACGATCTCCATATCGGCGACAAGCTCTTTTAAACAGGCAGGAGAATCTACCATCAACACTTCGCCCTTATTGAGCACTGCCACTCGTTCGCATAGCTCATCGATTTCGTACATGTAGTGGCTGGTGATGAAGATGGTCTTGCCCTGGCTGCTGAGATCCCGGATGATGCGGCGGATTTCGCGCGCCGCGACGGGATCCAATCCGATGGTGGGCTCATCGAGGAAGAGAACCTCGGGGTCGCTGATCAGACCGCGAGCCAGGTGCAGCCGCTGTTTCATCCCGCGGCTAAAATTCTCCACGCGTTCGTCTGCTCGGTCGGTCAATCCGACCAGTTCTAGCAGGGCAGGGATGCGTACTTTGGCCTCGTCGGGAGGAACATGGTAGAGATCAGCGAAGTAATGCAGGGTGTCTGTGGCATTCAAGCGCCAGTACAGGCCACGCTCGCCCCCAAAGACAATTCCGATACGCGGGCGGATCTTCCGGGCATCTTTGACCACGTCAAAACCCAGCACGCTGGCAGTTCCATTGGTGGGCAATAATATCGTGCTGAGCACCTTGGTTAGCGTAGTTTTCCCCGCGCCATTGGGACCCAGCAGCCCGAAGAGTTCACCTGAGGCCACCTCCAGGTTGACATCTTTGAGGGCCTCGATCTCTTTAGATTTCTTGCGGATCAGGCCCGTCTTTGAAATATACGTGCGTCCCAGTGTTTCGATTTTGATGACAGCCATAGATTTCTCCATTTTGCACTCGCCTATTATAACTGATGGACGGTTTCCAATTTCTTGGTAAGATTAACCCATTGTTCTAGCTCGGAATTTTTGGTGAAGCATTTTTTATTTGAATGAAATTAGGAGAAATACTAATGAAGAAACCCATTGGAATATTGTTTGTTACCCTTCTTTTGGTCGTGGGCATTTCTTCGATTGGATTCGCCCAATCAGAAGATTCTACGCCTGATGAATTTGCTGTTGTATTCGAAGCGTACCCGGACGATGAATACAAATTCGATGTGCAGGTCTTTAATGTCACAAAGAATGAAGAAGCGCTGCGCGTTACAGTCGAGGATGTCTACGCTGAGCACTATCACAACAGTGAGGCGCATAATGGCAATCTTTATATCATCAAGCGTACCGGGGATATCAATACCGATGACTGGATGGACGAATTATGGAAGTATGATTCTGCAGGTGGAGCGACATTGCTCTTCTCCTCGCAAGGCATGGATTTCCGCGTGGCACCCGATGAGAGCTATATCGCTCTGAGGTATCCATTGCCCCCGGATTTCTTTTACGATGGTCTAGGCTTTCTTGATCTAGCTGGTGGAGGAGAATTAGTGCAGGAATTTCTCTTCGAGAGCATTCCAGAGGAACTCTCCATTGGACTCGAAGGGTGGTCTGACGATAGCGGTAAATTGTGGGTCAAATTTTCGGCCGGTCCTTCTCCGGTATTTTATTCAAAAGTTGACACAACCTCTTGGCAGACCACCGAGTTTGATTTAGCGGACGCTAGCGTGGGTCATAAAAATGATCTTAACCCCAACACGGGCAAGGTCGTTTTCAGCGATTTGCCGGCCTTCTTTGATGCTATGTCTGCACAACTCTTCATAGAGAGCGAGAACCCTGTCACGCTTTTCCTTTATGATCTAGAAACGGCAGAGATTCAGACTATCGCAGACACCATTGCCAACGCATTCGCGCCAAAATGGCTGGATGACAACACGATTGAATTCAACGATCCCGCAAGTGATTTTGGTGAGCGAACAATTTACTTGCTGGATCCCTCCGTTGCTCAAGTAGGAGAACCTGCTGAGGTTTTTCCTGTGAATATCCCTGAAGGGTTTGAAATGCCTATGCAGACCCTGGTATTGAGTTATGTACCACCGATCTTACCAGCTGAATTTCCTGTTGAAGCAGGTCTTCCGACTATTTATCCCTACATTTACAGCAGCGACACTGGCTTGTACGAAGCCACGCTGGACTATGGAGATGATTGTTTTGGCGCTGGTGCTTGTTCATTTGGTTCGATGATGGCACGTAAAAATGAATTTGGTGTCCCGCAAGGAACGGAAAATAATCCTTATGATTTTGGCACAGCGCGCAAAGTCATCCTGGCGAAGGGTATTCAGGGTTATTTTATCGAGTCTCAATGTGGGGCTAGCTGCAGTGATGCCCTAATATTTTGGCTCTATGATGGGAATGAGTACATGTTTGGGGTCAAAGCAGCTTCAAAGGAAAATGTCATTGCTTTGGCTAATGCGGCGATTGAAAATTCGATCCCTTAGGTAAACGAAAAGAGCCAGTCACTAGAAATGTGACTGGCTCATCTTTTTATAATTGTTTGTTATCGAGCTACTATCTTGTCAAGCGTAGATTGATGGAAGCTGTTTTTTCGGGTATCATTC
>CAZLNX010000402.1:0-5571 GCA_964560795.1 uncultured Anaerolineales bacterium
CTCACCCATTCATCCCACCAGCAAGCTGGTGGGTATTCTGGGAATACTAATAAATGGAAACAATATGTTCTAAGTGGACACCGGAAAGTTCTTTATTTCCTGTCATCCTGAACCCCGTCGCCGTAGGCGTGCACTTGGCAAGGGGTGAAGGATCTCTGCCCGAAGGGCAGGAGACTCTTCGCTTCGCTCAGAGTGACACATTTTTAGACACTTTCCGATAAAAACTTGACAAAGAATATGTTTGGATACCCACCTTAACCTTTATCGAAATCTATGGTTCAGTTAATCATCGTTACTGAAACCCAATGGGGTGACAAGCTATCAATTAACTCCTTTTCATTGAAAGCAAATGTAAAAAAACATTGACGTATGTATAGTAATGGTATATAATATTGCTATACGTCAGAAAGGAGATAATTGTGTCAAGAACTGCCACAAGTCAGTTTAATGCTCGCCTACCCCAACTTACTCATGAGCAAATCAATGAACTATCAGAAAATTATGGCCTAACAAAAACTCAAGTTATTATCATTGCTGTTGATCGGCTTACTCGTGATTTAAATGCTGAATTTGCCGATGCTGAGAAAGATGTCAAAATGTTGAAAACGGTAGCGAGAATTGCTCCCCAATTTGATTTAGGCCAAGATGGTTGATTGGGATTATCTGTAAAATGGGTTTCTTTCGATAAATCACTTCGTCAAAACCTTTATTGCTAATTTTTTTCAGCATATTTGAGAAATGGGATAAAGCTGCTTAAGTTATTTTCTCAATGCGACCACCATCCCCACCAGGGCATCCACACCGGAAGAGTTTCCCCAGCTTAACAAATCATCCAGTATCGGCTTTGGTTCTCCGATGCCGGTCATCAGGTAATCCAGGGCGGTGACCAGGCGTTCGTCGGCCTGACCGTCAGCGGCACACTCGATCAGGTTGGCGCTCAATGTGGTGGTTTTGACGTACGCGGCTTCGATCACCTGCTTGTTGAAAGCGGGCAAATTTCTCAGTTTGAGCACAGCATCCCAGCGGTTGAGAGTCAGCAGCAATCCGATGATAAAGTCATCACCAGAAGGGGTTAGTCCACTGCCGAGACCGAGCAAATTCTCGATGGGGGGATGGGTAGATGAGAGATCTTGCTCTCTCAGGCTTGTCTGGATTATCAATATGTCATCATTCTGAAGGACGTTGCTGGATGAAATGCCCAGTAAGTGGGGGAGCAGGCCGCTGAGCCCCTCATTATTTTTTTGCGCATAGGCAACTTTGGCGAAAGTTTCCAATCGAGTAGGAAAATTTATACTCTCATAGGCTTCAGGGAATGCTTGTGTCGGTTTCCACTTTACAGCTTCATCAGTGGCGATTTGTAGGTCATTTTTTGGGGCAAAAATCAAACTTGGGGTCAGTTGGACCAGCCCACCCTGAGGCATTTTCTTCAAGGGCGCAAGATCCCCCTGTAGATTGATCGTCATCGGGCCGCGATAATCTTCAAAAGATAAAAATATCACCCATTTTCTTTCGGTTTTTAGGAAAATTCCCCGTGATGTATTTCCCATCACCGAAGCAGTTTCTGATGAGGATATGAGTAATTTTGCTTTGGCTCCGATGAAAGTGGCCAGGAGCGTGGGCGCTTTTCTAGTCATTTGAATAGCACGTTTGAAAATTTTGTGAGTGATCTTTGCAACTATAGTTGTCAGACAAATTTTGCTACGGTGTTTCTGTGATGATTATAGCGCGCTCTGGGATATTGAAGCAGTTTTGCGCGATTTGATTTATTCACTTGGAAGGTTTATACTTGTGACTCCCCCAAAACGTTTGGGCTTTCCGCAATTCTAATAATCTAAATATCTAAGGAGATTTGTATCATGCGTTTGGAACCCCCAGTCCCTGTATCTCGTGAAGAGTATTCCCTCAATGTTCGTGATATCGAGCCACTGCTTCAAGGGTACCCAATGGACAAGGCGCCCTGGCCAGCCGCAACCATCAAGCTACGCACGGGTAAGACCATGTATATCCGTGAGGCCAAGATAGAAGAAGCTAAGACCCTGATGAGCTATGTGCGACAGGTAATGGATATTGAGCACGATTTCTATGATATCGTTGGTGCACGTGTGTATGCCGAGTTACTCGGTTGGTATCGCAAACGCATCAAGGATCCCTATGTGATGATCGGTATGATCGATGGTAAGCTGGCTGGCCTGGTCAATGGTCGTTTGTTGAATGAGGATATCAACATCAGCCATCACACCATGACCTTCGAGCGCGGTGGCCGTTTGGGCGCGGCGTTGTTCTACTGCAAGGCTTACTATGCCTTCGAGATCCTGGGACAAAAAGAGTTTTGGTCCACCTACGAGAGCTACAACGGTTGGCGCATTGGCTTTTTAGGTATGGCCCAACCCAGCTACCCTTGGCCCGATGTGCAGCACGAATTGGGCGGCGCCCGCGTGTATTATGTGACCAAGAAATACTGGGATCAGGCAATTAAGAAATACTCGGAAGACCTGGTTGGTGACTCACTCAATTTTGATGTTCCTGATGAGATCATCAAAGCCAACGAGACCCTGGTCTTACCCGAAGACGTTACAGTCTAATTAATTTGAGCCACAGAGATCACGGAGTTCTCAGAAATATTATTGAGACGAAAATCTCAGTGATCTCTGTGTGCTCGGTGGCCGTAGTTTCCTGGAAGGGCGGGTGCGTGGCGCTTTTGAGTAGATTCTACTCCCCGGCCTCCCGGCGCTTTTGGGGGATGGACATCGTCGACAACCTACTATGCCCAGACGGGTTCGTTTTTGCGTTTGGGTGGAAGGAGTTTGTATGGCAATCATAAAAGTAGAAATTCGTACCGGAGCGTATTATGACTCCGTGATCTTAATGCAGTTGCAGCGCTCTTTAGCAGAACAATCCGGCGTTATCGATGCCGGCGTGGTTATGGGTACAGATGCCAATAAGGACGTTCTGGCCCAAAGCGATCTGTTGGTGCCCGAAGCCCAAGCTGCCAACCCCGATGATTTGGTAATCGTCGTTAATGGCGAAGACGAAGCCGCAGCCCAGGCTGCTATCGACAAAGTCGATGAGCTGGTTTCCTCGCGCCGCAGCAGCGCCGGTGATGAAGACTATCGCCCTCACAGCATGGAGACAGCCGTCCAGATGTTGCCCGATGCCCATTGGGTGCTGGTCTCTGTCCCTGGCCGCTACGCCGATAGCGTTGCGCGTCAAGCCTTGGAATTGGGTAGACACGTTTTCTTGTATAGTGACAATGTTTCATTAGAAGACGAAATATCTTTGAAGAAAGAAGCGGCCTCGAAAGGCTTACTGGTCATGGGCCCGGACTGTGGAACTGCCATTGTCAATGGCATCGGTCTGGGATTTGCCAACAAAGTTCGCAAAGGCCCCATTGGTATGGTCGCTGCTTCGGGGACCGGCTTGCAGCAGGTTTCCGTGCGCATCCACCAAATGGGCGGCGGTATGACCCACGCTCTGGGTACTGGTGGACGTGACCTCTCCGAGGCGGTCAACGCCATAACCGCCCGTCAGGGCCTGGACTTGATGGCGCGTGATCCTGAGACAAAAGTGATCGTCTTGGTTTCGAAGCCGCCCTCTCCCAAAGTTGCTGATGAGTTGGTCAAGGCAGCGCGGTCAGCGGGAAAGCCGGTGGTGGTCAATTTTATCGGCTACGCCACGGCTTCCAGGCGCATGGATAACATCTTCTTCGCTACCACCTTTGATGAAGCTGCTGAATTGGCTGTGAGCCTGGTAGATTCCGAAGAAGACTTTGCCTCGGAACCGGATATCTCCATGTTTGCGGAAGGTCAGCGCTATCTGCGCGGCCTGTTCTCTGGTGGAACGCTACAGTATGAAGCCCTGCTGGTTTTGCAGCATTATTTCCCAGTTGTATATTCCAACGCCCCCCTGGACAAGAAATATACGCTTGAAGATTCCCTGGTCAGCGTGGAGCATACGGTCATTGACCTGGGCGAGGACGAGTTCACCGTGGGCCGCTTGCACCCCATGATGGACAACGACCTGCGCATCCGCCGCCTGGAAAAGGAAGCGGAAGATCCTGAAGTGGCAGTCATCCTCCTGGACGTTGTCCTGGGGTATGGTGCTCATGGAGATCCAGCCAGCGAGTTAGCCCCGGCGATTGCCGCGGGGATCAAGACTGCTAAAGACGCGGGCCGTCATTTGGAAGTTGTTGCCGTGGTCTCGGGCACGGATGAAGACCCCCAGGGTATGGATGAGCAAATTCAACTGCTCTTGGATGCCGGTGCTCGCGTTGAGACCAGCAATGATGCTGCGGCGCGTTATGTCGGGCGGTTGCTGCAGGCCATTGAGCGCTCTCTTGAGCCTGTTGAAAAAGAAGAGATGGCGCAAGTCGACCTGGAGCCGCTCAAGAAATCCCTGGCTGGGATCAACGTTGGATTGGATTCCTTCACTGAAGCATTAATCGACCAGGAATCGCAAGTTGTACACATGGACTGGAGACCCGTCGCTGGCGGCAACGAGAAGCTGGCGGGTATTTTGGAACGAATGAAGGGTAAATAATTGGAGGCTCTTATGGATATTGAAAAAGCGAATGCAGCCGCTACTGATCGGATGATGGAAGCCCGCCCCGTGGTTGTGGGCATGGGCAAGGCTATTGATGTTGTTCCTGGCATGCGTGATAACCTGCTCATGCACGCTGGACCCCCAATCACTTGGGAGCGCGCCTCCGGCCCCATGAAGGGTGCTATCACCGGTGCATTGATCTATGAAGGTAAAGCCAAAGATATGGACGAAGCCCAAAAACTGGTCGAGTCCGGCGAGATCGATCTGGAGCCTTGTCATCATCACCAGTCGGTAGGACCTATGGCTGGGGTGACCTCAGCTAATATGTCGGTCTACATTCTTGAGAATAAGACCCATGGCAATATGTCATACTCTAACCTTAATGAGGGCTATGGCAAAGTGCTGCGCTATGGCGCCTACAGTGAAGAGGTCATCGAGCGCTTTGGTTGGATGGAGAATGTCATGGCCCCGGTGTTGGGCAAAGCCATTGAGTTGAGCGGTGGGATCGACATCCGCGCCATGCTGGCTGAAGCGCTGCATATGGGCGATGAAGGGCACAACCGCAACAAGGCTGGCTCTGTATTGTTCACCAAAGCGCTGGCTCCCTATCTTGTCAAAGCGACCGATGATGCCGATGTGGCTTCTGAGATCATCAAGTTCCTTGGCGATAATGCCCTCTCGATCCTCAACCCGGTCATGGCGGCCTGCAAAGCCATGGTCGATGTGGCTCATGGTATTGAGGGCAGCACCATCGTACATGTGATGGCTCGCAACGGCACCGATTTTGGAATCCGTGTTAGTGGTCTCGGTGATCGTTGGTTCACTGCACCGGTAGGTATTCCCAAGGGCCTTTACTTCCCCGGCTTCACAGAAGAAGACTCCAGCGGCGATATCGGCGACAGCACGATCACAGAGTCGGCTGGTATCGGCGGTTTCGCTATGGCGGCAGCCCCGGCGATCGTGACCTTCGTCAGTGGCACGCCCAAGGATGCCATCAACGCTACCCTGGAGATGTACGAGATCTGCTACGCC
>CAZLNX010000403.1:0-5556 GCA_964560795.1 uncultured Anaerolineales bacterium
GGAAGGTCTTGGCGATCAGGTCGGCCATCATCTTGCCGCCGCTGCCG
This sequence comes from uncultured Anaerolineales bacterium, assembly GCA_964560795.1. Taxonomy (GTDB): domain Bacteria; phylum Chloroflexota; class Anaerolineae; order Anaerolineales; family UBA11858; genus NIOZ-UU35. The sequence continues at coordinate 48 of CAZLNX010000403.1, forward strand.
TGACCCATAACGATCTTTTCGCCATGCCTCAGCGGCACTGGGCATACGGGGCCGGTCATTGGGGGGAGTGTGTCTTTGGTATTTGTCATTTTTTAGATAGAGTATCAACGGATTTTAGAAGTATGCACATTTATCCTTCGACTGCGACGCTCAATTTATTGAATATTAGCTATAAACTGCCTGAGCGGAGTGGAACGCAGTGAAGCGTAGTCGAAGGTAGGGTATAGCGTCTCCGCTCAGGAGTTTGATCCGTTTGATCGAAGTAGGGCAGGTTTCTAACTTGCCAGATGTTTAGTGTCTCCCATAGCGGTAATATGCCGCACAGGCACCCTCGGCGGAGACCATCGTCGCGCCTAGAGGATGTTCAGGCGCGCACTGGTTTCCGAACGCACTGCAGTGGTGGGGTTTCTTCAATCCCTGCAGGATTTCGCCAGCGATACACAACGGCGACTCTTCAGGATTAATTTCGCCAACATCGAAGCGTGCCTCGGCACTGAAATCCGCAAATTCGGGACGTAGTCGCCAGCCACTCAGTGGGATCGTGCCAATGCCGCGCCATTTGCGATCGCATTCTTCGAAGACTTGCTCGATCACCTTCTGGGCTGGTTTGTTACCATCGAATGTGACAGCTCGTTGATATGCATTCTCAACTTCTTCGATGCGCCCATCTTCCAGCATCTTGACCGCCGTCAGGATGCCCTGGGCGATGTCCAACGGCTCGAAGCCGGTCACTGAAATGGGGGTTTGATATTGCTTGGAAATGGGGGGGTATTCCCAGTAGCCCATCACCGCGCAGACATGTCCAGCAGCTAAGAAACCCTGCACGCGGTTGTGCGGTGATCCCAAAATGGCGTGCATCGCTGGTGGGACGCGCACGTGTGAGACCAAGATGCTGTAGTTTTTGACGCCCAGCGCCTTAGCCTGCATCACACTCATGGCATTCGCGGGCGCGGTGGTCTCGAAGCCGATGGCGAAGAAGACAATCTCTTTGTCGGGATTTTCTTGGGCGATCTTGAGCGCGTCGAGAGGCGAATACACCACGCGCACATCGCCGCCGGAAGCCCGCACCGAGAATAGGTCCTGCTCCGAACCGGGGACGCGCAGCATGTCGCCGTAGGATGTGAAGATCACATCGGGACGCGATGCGATGGCCAGGGCTTTGTCGATCAACTCCAAGGGAGTCACACAGACCGGGCACCCTGGGCCGTGAACCAGCTCGATCTCATCGGGCAGAAGCTGATCGATGCCGTGGCGCACAATGGCATGAGTCTGCCCGCCGCAGATTTCCATTAGGACCCAGGGCTGCGTGACCGTTTCCCGGATTTCCTGCAGGATACCTTTGACGAGTTCAGCATCGCGGTATTCAGTGATGTATTTCATGATGATTGGGCGTCTGGGATCTGGTCGTCGTACAGCCCTAATTCCTCGCCAAGGTTGGTGATCTCACGCAGCATTTCCAAGGTTTTCTGAGCTTCTTCTTCGCTGAGCAAGCTGATGGCAAAACCCACATGAATGACCGTGTATTCGCCTACTTGCGCTTCGGGCACAAAGTCAAGGCAGGTCTCACGCACAATACCACCAAAATCGACCTTGCCCATCTTGAGCCCATCTCTATCGTATATTTCGGTAATTTTTCCGGGTACTCCGAGACACATAACTACCTCCAAATTTATCGATGTCATAGCGAACGAAACGGAGTGGAGTGTGGCAATCTCATCCTTGTGATGTGGGAGATTGCTTTCCTTCGACCACCTGGGGTGTCAGGACAGGCGCTTCGCTCGCAGTGACACAATCTTCTAAAACTGATGCGCGGCAATCATAGCCTGACCTAGAGAGATGCCGCCATCATTTGTGGGGACTTTTTCATGGATTAGAACTTCAAAGCCTTCCTTAGTAAGGAGAGCCAATGATTTGTTTAGCAAAGTTATATTTTGCCACACACCACCACTGAGCACCACGGTGTTGATACCGAATTCTTTGCGCATAGCCAATGATGTATCGGTAACTAATTGCGCCAGCCCGTTGTGGAATCGAGCGGAGATGGTCGAGATACCAACGCCTGACCTCAGATCTGTGATGATCTCCTTGAACATGGGAGCAGGATCGACGAATTGTGAGTTTTGAGTGTTGAATCGGTAATGGTCATTGATATGAGGATCAGCCAGGGCTTCTATTTCAATTGCGGCCTGTGCTTCATAGTTGACCGTCTGACGAACGCCGGCCAGGACAGAGACAGCGTCGAATAGGCGGCCCATGCTCGATGTGTTGGGAGTATTGATTCCAGCGGAAAGTTGGTGACCGAGAGCGTCTAAACTGTGAAATTTGGATTGTGAATTCTCAACTGTTGACTGCTCACCGTTCACTGAATACTGAACCGGGGGCAAATCATCACTCCACTCAATTCCCAGGGTGTGTAGCCAGGAAAGGGTCATGCGCCAGGGTTCTTTGATGGCTTTGTCGCCGCCAGGCAGCGGGGTGTATGCCAGATGTGCATAACGGTGATAGCCGTAGTAATCAGCAAAGAGGAATTCTCCCCCCCAAATTGCACCATCATCACCGTAGCCGGTACCATCGAAGGAGATACCGATGACCGGCTTATCTCCCTTCAAGCCATGCTCAGCCATGCAAGAGGCGATATGCGCGTGATGGTGCTGCACGCCGACAACGGGGATGTCCTGCCGCTCGGCGCGTTCAAGCGCGTAGCGCGTGGCCATGTAGTTGGGATGCAGGTCGTAGGCGATGACCTCCGGATCAATGCGGAAAAGGCGCTCGAAATGTTCGATGCCATCTTCGAAGGCGCTCAGGGTTTCATAGTTCTCTAAATCACCGATGTGGTGACTGATGAAAGCGTAGCGGTCTTTGGTCAGGCAAAATGTGTTCTTGAGTTCAGGACCGGTGGCTAGGATGGGGGGAGTTTCCCTGGGGAGAACGATGGGATAGGGAGCGTAGCCACGGCTTCGGCGCAGTGGGTAGTGGGTCGCGTACGTGGGTGAGGGATGGTTTTCAATTACTCGATAGACGGAATCATCACAACGAACATGGATATCGCGATTGTGCATCAAGAAGGCGTCAGTAAGTTGATTGAGTCTATCGCGTGCTTCCTGGTTGTCGGTAGCGATGGGTTCTTCGCTGAGGTTGCCGCTGGTCATGACGAGAGCGGATAGCGGGGAGCGGATAGCGGATAGCGGACTATCAAGCAGTAAATAATGCAGCGGCGTGTAGGGCAGCATCACGCCGAGGGTGTTTTGACCCGGAGCAACGGCATCGGCGATAGACGATTTGGGTCGACGCCAAAGCAAGACGATGGGATGCTGCGGCGATTCGAGTAGTTCTCGTTCGGCATCGCTAAGGTAGCAGTGCTGCTCAATGGTCTCAAAATCTGACATCATCAGGGCTAAAGGTTTATCGACGCGCAGTTTGCGCCGGCGCAATTCTTCGACAGCCTCGGGATTGGTGGCATCGCAAGCCAGGTGAAATCCGCCGAGGCCTTTGATGGCGAGGATTTTTCCTTCGGCCAACAATGCCTGGGTCTTTGCGATTGCTTCCGCGGACGAGGTGGCGGAAGGGCGCTGGCTGACGGCTGACGGCTGTCCGCTGACGGTTGTCTCAAGCCAGACGTGCGGCCCACACTCGGCGCAGGCTACCGGCTGGGCGTGGAAGCGCCGATCCTTTGGATCTTCGTATTCGGCGGCGCAGGCCGGGCACATCTCGAAGGGCGCCATGGTCGTTTTGGGACGGTCGTAGGGGATATCTTTGATGATGGTTAAGCGCGGCCCGCAGTTGGTGCAGTTAATGAAGGCGTAGCGATAGCGGCGATCATCAGAGTCAAACATCTCGCGCAGGCAGTCGTCGCAGATGCTCACGTCAGGGGATATGGGTTGAAAGGCTCCGGGGATGGGCTCTGAGTGGACGATCTCAAAAGACGAGAATCCATTAGGGGAACAAGCTTCAACCTCGAGGGAGGCAATCAGGGCCAGTGGGGGAGCTGATTCCTTTAGTAACTGTGCGAAATCTGAAAGGGATGAATTATCCCCATCGACCTGAATATCCACCCCAGCAGATGTGTTGCGCACCCAACCGGTCAGGCCAAGTTCTTCGGCCAGGTTATACACGAAGGGACGGAACCCCACCCCCTGGACGATACCGGTAATGTGGATGCGAGCACCGTTCATGCTGCGGCGTTGGTTATTATCCAGTCGAGCCATTCATCTAGCCCCTCGACGGTGCGGCAGGATATGGGGAAAGTGACTAAGCCGGGGTTGAGCAGTTCGACGCCGCGGCGGAAATAATCCATGTCGAAGTCGATGTAAGGGAGCAGGTCGATCTTGTTGATCACCAGGGCGTCGACGTCCCGGTACATGCCGGGGTATTTATAGGGTTTGTCATCGCCTTCAGGGATCGAGGCAATGAGCACGTTTTTGTGTGTACCCAACTTGAATTCAGCCGGGCAAACCAGGTTACCGACGTTTTCAACTAAGAGAAGATCGAGCTGCTGAAGATCAAGTTGCTTTAGGGCATCGCGCAGCATGACGGCATCCAGATGGCACTCACCGCCGGTGTTGATCTGAACGGCCGTCGCGCCTGCTGCTGCGGCGCGGTCGGCGTCGATGCTGGTGGCAATATCGCCATCGATGGCAGCCAGGCGAAACTGGTCCGCCAGGCGTTGAACGGTATGCTCGATGAGCGAAGTTTTACCAGCACCGGGGGAAGCCATCAGGTTGATGCTGAAAATGCCGGCTTGATCTAATTGCTGGCGATTTTCACCCGCCAATTGGTCGTTAGCGCTGAGGATTTTTTCGACGACAGGGATACGTTTGGTCATGAGTTACAGGTATTTTTTGAATAATGATTATTTCAGGACTTACGCACTTGGGGTAGCCAGCCCAACCGCGTTGGGCGTATAAAAGGCGATCCAACACCCAACGCGGTTGGGTTTCTACCCTGGAAATGTGTAAGTCCTATAATTATAAATTGGTAGGCGCTTATGCTAATGCATCGGTGGTGGGGCGTCAATATGTCTTTCTTCGTAGCAAAGGCGAATGATAATGAGTATAACACCGCTTCTTATTGTGATAGGAAGTACTAACTTGCTCTATTTAGATCAATGTTATACTAATTACGGGTTGAGGTTGACTATGCTTAGAGTCATCAGAAGTTCCGATCAGCGAACTGATCTCCTTCGTCTTCTCCGCTATACCCTTTGGCTTGTTCCGTCCTTGATGGGTTTGATAGGACTGGCTTATACCTTGTTGGAGCATTTCAATCACAGAACGCATCCTGCCTGGCCCTGGCCGTCATTTTTGGCTGGCGCAGTACTCGGTTTCACAGGCCCAATTTTTACCTGGGTTGCTTTAAGATGGGCGGTTAGCATGGCGGAAGAATATCTCTCTTCTCAGGGAGAAATAGCACGGCGTGCAGATGAACTGGTGGTTTTGAATAAACTAATTACTGCCAGCCGATCGTTGGATCTTGAAGAAACCCTAACCACGATACTTGACAAAACTATGGA
>CAZLNX010000404.1:0-5549 GCA_964560795.1 uncultured Anaerolineales bacterium
CATCCATACTTCGCACTGTTATATCCAACTCAACACTTTCTGGAATAACATTGGAAACTGTCCCCCCTGCTACTCTACCCACAGTGATTACAGCCGGCTGCACAGGGTCTACCCAACGAGAAACAATGCCATGGATCGCTGTCAATATAGGAGATAACATGAAAATTGGGTCGCGCGCCATTTGAGGTATCGCTCCATGTCCGCCAACCCCCTTGATTTTGGCATAAACAGTGTCAGAATTTGCCAAAATGAACCCATCACTGATGCTGACTGTACCCCTATCCATACTACTATCTACGTGCAAAGCAATAACAGCATCTAATCCATCAATCGCCCCATCTTCAATCATGCGGGGTGCACCACTCACTCCTTCCTCGTCCGAATTTTCCTCTGAGGGTTGGAAAAGTAACCGAATTTCGCCGTTAAAGTCCTCTTCCTTGAGCAACATTGCCACGCCGATCAACATGGCAGTATGGGCATCATGCCCACAGGCGTGCATTTTGCCTGGGTTTTGTGATTTATAGGCAACATCATTGGCTTCTAAGATAGGCAAGGCATCCATATCTGCCCGAATACCGATGGCTGGTCCATCTCCATTCCCAATTCGAGCTACCACTCCAGTTTTTCCAATCCCTGTTTGGTATTCAATGCCTAACTCTGCCATTTTTTCAGCGACGAAAGCAGCGGTTTCAAACTCCTGAAAACTTAATTCTGGGTTCATATGAATCGCTCGCCTCAGAGCGATTAATTTGTCTTGAATAGCCTTAGCGCGATCTAACATATTTATTCCTTAGAAATTTATTTGCTTCGAATTCTAGGATCAAGAGCGTCTCGTAGTCCATCGCCAATGAAATTAACACTCAACACAGTCAAGGAAATAAACAAGCCAGGCCAAAAAACGATCGACGGAGTAATCGTAAGAAAATCCTTGCCATCATAAAGCAAGCGGCCCCAGGTGGGAAAATCGGAAGGGAAACCTAATCCCAAGAAGGAAAGAGCCGATTCATTGATGATCGCTTGAGCCACGCCCAAGGTAGCGGCGACCATAATTGGGCTAAAGACGTTTGGAAGAATATGTCGTATGATGATGCGGAATTTTCTTGTGCCGATGCTGTAAGCCGCAGTGATGAAATCCTGCTCTTTGATCGACAAAACTTCTGCTCGCACAACTCGAGCAGTAGCCATCCAGTTTAGGATACCAATCACAAATACGATCAGCATAAATATGCCAGCTTCGGGGCCAAATGTAGACCGCAGTGTGTCCCGCAGCAAAAAGATCATCACCAACAACAAGGGAAGTTGCGGTAATGCCAAGAACATATCTGTGATACGCATTAGCGGCCCATCAAGTTTTGGGAAAAAACCGGCCAACAAGCCGATGATGGTTCCAAAAAGCATGGCAATCGACATAGCAACAATGCCTACAGAGAGAGAGATTCGTCCACCCGCCATACATCGGGCCAACGTATCGCGACCCAGATTATCTGTACCGAACAGGTGATCTCGTGTGGGCAGAGAGTTTGCTGCAGCGACATCGATAAATTTTGGATCAACTCTGTAAATTAGGGGACCTATGGTAATACCCAAAACAAGTATCGCCAGAATTGCGACCCCTAGCATAGCCAAATTATGCTTGCGGAATTGAAACCAAACATCCCCCCATAACGAGCGATGTTGAATTTCGTCTATTACTGGAATTTCAATCGAAGTTGTTGTTGTGGTCATGGCTGAGTTTTCCTCTAATCATAGCGGATGCGAGGATCCAAAATACCGTATAGCAGGTCAACCAAAATATTGAAGCTGACTATCAATAAAGCAAATATGAATACTAAAGACTGGACAAGGGGGATATCTGCCCCCTGGATGGCAATAATGAGCAACGCTCCCAGTCCATTCACCCGGAAAATTTGTTCAGTGATAATGGCTCCTGCAAAAATCTGTGGGATGCCCAAGGCAATTAAGGTGGCTACTGGAATTAGGCTGTTTCGCAGAACATGGCCAATAATCACTACTCGCTCGATCAATCCCTTAGAACGGGCTGTTCTCACATAGTCCAGGTTGAGATTTTCAAGCATTGATGAACGTGTAAATCGGGATAATTGAGCTGTGCTATACAATGCCAGCACTGAAACCGGCATAATCATCTGTTTAACTTGCACTACAAAGCTGGCCCAATCGGTAACTTCGTGAGTCGTATTATAAACAGATGGGAACCAACCAAGTCTCACACTGAAGATGACAATTATCACCAAACCTGTAAAAAATGTTGGCACAGAGAATCCTACCATGGATACAAAAGTGCCAATCTGATCAAACCATGAATACTGTTTGACAGCAGAGATCACGCCAATTGGAATGGAGATAATAATAGATATTACATACGATAAGCCAACAACCCAGAGAGTTTGGGGTGTTCGTTCGATCACGAGATCAACCACAGGACTACGGGTAGCCCAAGAGCGGACTCGCAGTCGCTCTTCTGAGTTGCCTATTTTCACATCGAATACTTGTTCGATTATGTTTAGCGGTTCATTGACAAAAAACTGCTGCATCCACTTCACGTATCGAATATGGAATGGCTGGTCGAACCCCAACGATTCTCGAATTTTTTGACGAACTTCAGGCGGGATCGTCATGGGGAGATTACCGGTAGGATCATTAGGCGCCAAATCCAGAATCGCAAATACGACAAAGCTAATGACCAGCAGAGTTGGAATGGCGGTAAGCAAACGACGAACAAAATATTTACCCATAAGTACACCTTGTTTTTTGGCTTAGGGCAAAGCGGTCTGCAGTCAGATCGGCCGCAGACCGCTTTTTTTTACGAATTGCATTCTTGATAAAGCAATTGTTCAACCTTATCTATCTACGGAGAATATTACTCGGAGCGTGTCCAGTCAGCAATATTCCAAAGCTCGGAATCCCAAACATTAAAGCGGACACCTTCAAGCGAATTGTGGACTGCGCTAACATCACCGCGAGTTACCAACGGAATCATAGCGTAGTCTTGGACAATCATGTCGTTCAATGTCTTGACGATCTCAGCACGACGGCCAAGGTCAACTGTGACAGCCAATTCATCGATCAATGCCTGGTATTCAGCGTTGTCACCCTCACACCAGCGCGGGATATTGTTGCCCAACCACTGGTTATCGGGACCAGAGACCTCACCACATACCCAGTTGCCCATATAGGCTTCGGGGTCAGTGCCGTCAAAGGTGTTAGTGTACATTTCGATGTCGGCATAGAACTTACCATAGGTGTCAGGGCTGGCGACGTCACCACCAAAGAACACGGCAGCGTCGATATTGCGGAGTTCTGTCTCAACACCAATGGCCTCCCACATTTGCTTGATAAGAGCCTGGGTGCCCTGGCGAACAGAGTTGGTGGAGGTTTGGTACAGGATACTCAACTTGACACCATCTTTATCGCGAACACCATCATCATCGGAGTCAACCCAGCCGGCCTCGTCGAGCAGCTTGTTGGCTTCGTCCACATTCTGTTCAAGACACTCGTCATTGGCGGTAGAAACGTAAATCGCCGGGGCAGGAAGGATGTTGCATCCGGGAATACCGGCCTGGCCATAACCAACCTGGGTGATGACACTGCGGTCAATTGCCAAGGAGAGAGCCCGGCGGACGTTGTAGTCGCTCAAGAAGGGATGCGGATTGTCGTTAACGCCATCTCCATCTTCATCCATCCAGATTGAGCGGTTGTCACCCAAATCTGGGTCATTGTTGGTGAAGTTCACGATCAGGCGCTCAACGGCGTTACCAAAACCGGTAACAATTACGCCCTGACCAGCGGCTTCCATCGCGGTCAAGATTTCAGGCTCAACCTGCAAATTCCAGGCGTAGTCGGCCTCACCAGTCTCCAAAACGGCACGGGCTGCAGAGGCGGCATCGCCACCACCTTTAAAGACCACTTCAGCAAAATAGGGCTTGCCTTCTTCACGGAAAAGTTCGTTAGCAGCCAATAGAACTGTATCATTGGCCAAGAATTCAGTCACCGTGTAAGGGCCGGTACCAATGGGGAAGAAGTTCTCTTCGGTGCATTCTTGGGCAGCAGCACCCTGGCAGTCCCCAAATTGAGCTTTCTGAAGAATGGGTGAGGTTGCACCAACAAATGGACCGTAGGGGAAGGGCTTGGCGCGGGAGAAGGTAATCTTCACGGTCATCTCATCAACAGCCTCGAATCCTTCAACATCAGCGAATGCTGATAAGGCGTTACAACCCATATCAGGATTAAGGCAGTACTCACCAGTGAATACTACGTCATCAGCGGTTAACGAAGAGCCATCCGACCAGACAATGCCTTCCTTCAATTTCCAGGTGATGCTGGTCAGGTCTTCCGCAACGCCACCATTATCGAGGGTTGGGATTTCTTCAACCAACCAGGGAACCATATTTCCATTCTCATCGTAACGAGCCAGAGGTTCCAGGACCATCGAAGCAGCGTGGATATCCTTTGTACCACCAGAGAGATAGGCATTCATGGTTGAGGCGGCCTGCCAGTACAAAATGGTCAGTGAGTCGCCCCCATGTGAATCTTGTGGTTGGAAAGCAACCATCGAGAACGCAATCAACATTGTCAGGGCAACTAGCAATAGTTTTCTAATCTTCATTTGTTCCTCCAAGTGCTAAAGCGAATAGGGTAGAAAAATTGGTATTTCACGGGTTGATTGATTTATTTTTTGAGGGGGCACCTCCTTTGGTAACTTGTGATACCAACAAGCTGCAAATAACTAATCAACTCAACAGTCCATAAACAAGGGGGCACAAATATTGGATATTGAAGGTGGAACACACAACCTAATATACCATATTGTACTCTTGTAAATGAAAATCACTCTGCCAAATGGCAGGCAACCCAATGACCAACCTGCAGCTCACGCCAGGCAGGGATCTCCTGGCTACATTGCTCTTCAGCGATGGGGCAACGTGTGTGAAATGGACAACCGGGAGGAGGATCGGCAGGGCTGGGAACATCTCCAGACAGAATCACTCGCTCTCTGGTCTCTTCTCGCACTGGATCGGGAGACGGTACTGCTGAAAGCAGAGCCTGGGTATAGGGGTGCTTTGGGTTCTCATATAATGATTTATGATCCGCCAACTCCATTATTCGACCTAAATACATCACCGCCACTCGTTGAGCTATATGCCGGATCATACTCAAGTCGTGAGAAATAAAGAGGTAAGTGAGGCCAAACTCTTTCTGTAGGTCCTCCAACAAATTTACAACCTGAGCCTGGATAGAGACATCCAGGGCCGCAATTGGCTCATCACAAATAATAAACTTTGGGTTTAACGCTAAGGCACGAGCAATACCGATACGCTGTCGCTGTCCACCAGAAAACTCGTGTGGGTAGCGGTTTGCATGGGTTGAATCCAAACCAACCAATTCTAATAATTCTTCCACCCTTTGGAGACGTTCTCTGCCCTTGGCCACACTATGTTCGAACAGCGGCTCACTGATAATACTGCCAACCGTCATGCGCGGGTTCAGGCAAGCATGTGGATCCTGGAAGATCATTTGCATACTCGGACGCA
>CAZLNX010000405.1:0-5532 GCA_964560795.1 uncultured Anaerolineales bacterium
GGCAGGCTCCTCAATCATCCTAATTCTCACAAATCCTATTCGCGATTAGTATATCGCTGGGTTCATCATCAAGTAAATTCTCAAGCTTGACAATGGCTTCATCCACACGATCTAGGCGATTCAAATGGAAAGCCTCTTGGCGACGGAAATCTGTATTCTTGGAGTTGAGTTCCAGCCCCTGCCGATACTGCTGTAATGCCAGTTCATGGCGCTCCATCCCATTTAGCGCCCTGCCAGCCTCTCCGATGGCTTCTTCTTTGATCAAAGGATTGCTGATCTCTTCAGTGAGCAGCATTATATCACCCATGCGTTTCTGGCGTTGAGCAATGGTGACACGCTCTTTCCACTCGTTATATTCGCGCCAGAACCCTGTTGCCAGGGGTGTACGCAAGGTCTTACGGTCCGGTTCTTCCAATCCGGTAAGCAGGTTGAAGACCGGGCTGTGGATAGCATCCTGGTCGGTGGCCCAAGTATCACGGCATACCCGCGAGATTGCCTGGATATCCTTTTCTAAGAATTCGGGATCAGGTACACCTTCATCAGTAGTGTGGTACGGAATGGTGCGCACATTGAAGATATCGAAGGGCATATAGGCGCGTCCCGATTGGATATGCACCACACCACGTTGCCGGAAGGCGTGGCGGATGCCCAATTCGTAGAACACATTGGCATTATCAATACTCAAATCGCAGATAGCCAAATCTGCCAGCAAGAGTTCCTGGAACATATCCGTGAGGATATCCCCAGTGGTTGTCGCTTCATCAGCGCGGAAAGGCTCAAACCCGGCATCTTCGAGGGCAGGTTTGATCAGGTCTTGATAAATGGCATTGAAGTTAATCACGGTGCCATCGAAACCTTCTTTAATGCCAAAGGGCATCACAACGAAGGCATGTGGCTTTGTGTCACGCGATTCTTCTTTTTGCACAACAGGCTTTACTTCTGTAATGATCTCGGCATCTTCAATGATTTCCTCAAATGCCTCGATAACGGTTCCTTTTGCCTCGGCGACTGCTTCTTGAACAGCCTCTTCAACGGCAACCTTGACAGATTTCTTCACTGTAGATACTGCGCTTTTCACTGCAGCATCCTGAACATCAGAAACCATCTTTTCATCAGCACTCACAGTTTTTGCAGCGTCTTGGGTTTCCACATCATCCACCAAAGCTTCTTTAGTGTTTTCTTCTGATTTGCTCACCGATTCTTCCTCCGCAGGGCTCCAAAGTTTTTTTAGTGCATCGCCAATTTTGCTCATCATTCTCTCCTCGTTAGTAACGAGTGTTAGGCTTCGTCATCCCAAACTTCATCGGCAAAATCTGCTTCATCCGCAAACTCGTCATCCTCATCTTCGCCGAAATCTTCGTCAACAAACTCACCATCTAAACCGAGCTCATCGTCCTCGTCATCACTAAAATCTTCATCATCGAAGTCATCATCAAAATCCTCACCACTTTCGCTGACGGCAAATTCTTCGGCTTCAAGCTCCTCTCCGGTAAACTCTTCAGAAAGTCCCTCTTCAGTTACACCAGAGAAGACAGACGATTCTGCAATGGCTGCATCCACAGCACCTTCAACAGTCATTGGTTCAGGTTCAGGAGCAAAGAATTCTGCATCATCATCGGTGACCATGGACTCGGCTACGGCATCCGATTCTACCAATGCGGCATCTACCGCGCTTTCAACAGTCATTGGTTCGGGTTCGGGCGTGTAGAAGTCATCTTCAACAATTTCTGATTCGTCAAAGGCACCTTCGGGCGCCATATCAAATGACTCAAAGGTTTCCTCAGGGGGAATATCCAATTCTTCTTCGTCTATTGCTGTAATTCCAGCAAACATGCTACGAAGCGAATCAGCAGAATCTTCGATGACTGATTCCACCCGCTCAACTGCTTCTCCAAGACCCTCATCGTACAGTTCTTCCACCTCAGTGAACAATTTCTCTTCAAGCTGTTCGGTTGCTTTTTGGCCTTCTTCAATCATGTGCTCTACTAACTCAGCTTCATCGCCTTCAGCTTCAGCCAAGGCCTTGCGCATCGCACTGACCCATTCCAGATTCTGATCATAAAGAACTTTTTCTGTTTTGATCGCCAGTTGAGCAGCGTCTTCATTACTTGGTCCAGTATCTCTTAAGGTCAACCACCAGTCGCGGATAATACTAAGCTCCAGGATCACCTGGCTGTAATTACCCACGCGCATATCAAGTCCGCGCAGCTCTTCCCAGCCAATCAACGCCGAAGCAATCGACGCTGTAAAGGCAACCCAAATGGCCAGATTTCCACCCCAGGCAGCCAAGAAAGCACCAACCCCGCCAAAAGCCAAAATCGACCACTGGATGAGTTTACGATCCCGCTGTAATTCCAGGTTCTTCTTGGTATGCCAGAGGAGTTGATCTTCCAGGCGATAAACCAAATATTCTTCACCTTCCAGGTCAGTAAATCCTGGATCACTTCTTTCATCATCAGGATAATAGTATGGGGGCACATCCCCTTTATATTCAGTTAGAACCAACTCTCCACCAGCACCTCGGAACAGGTCGCGTTGGATAGATGCCAGACGATTACTCAGCAGGGTGTTTCGATTAGCGGCGTTTTTGTTCGCAGTTCGATAGGTATATATTTCCTTCAGGATGCCTTCCGCAGCTGCCCGATATGACAGATATTTCTGACCCTGCTGAAATCTATTGGTAAATGCAGCAATTACGGAAATTAATATTGGAGTCAGAATCAACAACACCCTCAAAATGATCCCAACAATAGTAGGCACTATAGCAGTAAAATTATCGACCAAAACTGCAAACAATACTGCCAGCACTCCTAAAACTGCCATAAATCGCCGCAAACGCATATACTGTTTTTGCACAGCATTTGCGTTAGCATCTAATACCGCGTAACGTCGCCAGGCAGTTTCTAGAAGTGGATTTTGTGTTGAGTAATTATTCATTGCAGACCTTCCTCATCGAGAACATTCAGGGTTTTATCCAAACTAGAAATCCAATTTATCGTACAATTTACGCATTTCGAGGGGTTTTCGCTCGCTGGTAACTTCAGAAATCTTTGTATAGGCTTCGAATAAACGCTTGCTGAGCACCTCACAAAGTTCAATTAGAAGCTCAGGATCGGTTTTGGCAAACTCGATGAAACTATCGTTTTCCATCCATAGTGTTCGGGTATCTTCCATTGCAGTCGCTGTCACAGAGTTAGGAGCATCATAAAACAATGCCATTTCACCGAGACTATCATAAGGCGTTATAAACATTATGGAAACCGAGTCAGAACGATCTTTGATCTCGCGTTCGATCGCTACCTTGCCATCAACTACGATGTAGATCTCGCCACCCTTTTGCCCTTGCTTAAAAATGATATCACCCGATGAAAAAATTTTCTCTTTACATAATCCTGCCAACTCTGTTAGCTGATTTTCGTTAAGATCATGGAACGAGGAAACATTTCGCAAGAGGGAAGTTTTCTCTTCTATAGACAACATGGCTCATCCTATCGAGAATCTATTCTTATTTACCTTCACTCACTCTTTTCTTCAATTTCTTGAAGAAACCCGTCTCTGTTACAGAAGAAACTTCATCTTCGACGCGAGAATCATCAACAACAATTTCCATGTTCATCAGTCTTCGTTCTCGCTCTTTGACTTCTTGTGCATTGCTGATAGCAACTGCTGCCTGAACGGAGATGCTTTCAAGAATTCGGCGGTTATCTTCGCTGAAGCCTTCCAATTGACTGCTGACCATCTCGATAGTCCCAACCACCCGGCCTCGATTTCTCAACCCAACACCTAAATAGGATTTTGGATCAAAGGCATCCCAAGACCGTACCGTGGTTAGTTTCTTGTCTGTATATTCAGCAATATTTTTCACAACTAAGCCATGGCTATCGGTGAACAGCTTCGGGAAATAATCCTTTTTAGGGCTGTACGTGATCTTTTCAACGGTTTCATCGTCACTCATAATCTCAACATTGGTGACGTAGAGTTCTAAATCTTTATCCCTCTCATCATAGAGGCAAATCTCCGCCGCATCAAAATCGATCACGTTGCCTAAAGAATCGATTACATCGCTCAATGTATCGGTGAGTTCCACGCTGGAACTGATCTTATGGCCTATCTCGTAGATTGTTTGCAATTCGGCCATTCGCGCCCTCAGCGCCAAAACCATATCACTGAAGACCCTCGCCAAGTGCCCGACTTCATCACGTAAGGACATGACATCAGCGATATCTTCAGGAACAAAAGGTTTCTCATCCTCTACATCTTGGGCTGCTGCCGCAAGTTTGTTTATTGGTCGCGCAATGCTGCGCGCAAGCAATATAGCAGCAATCACGACAAGTACCGTCAAACTGGTAGCGCCAATCGCTGTTTGGATCGCCAGGTCATAAATCGATGAAAGAAACACACTGGCAGACATGGATACACCCACAATCCAGGATAGCTTCTCTGTCTGTTTGTACCCAACAATATAGGCAGAATAATCATCCGCATCTTTGTAAGATGTCACACCCGATTCATTTTCTACTAAAGCGGTCAGTTCAGGTATACCCACGTAGGAAAGTGGAGTTTCCATCACAAACCGAGCTTCAACTGCTTCTTGGTCGACTGGTGACAATTCCACCAACCCCTTCAACTGCCAATCAGGTTTATCTTCTGGAGCACTGACAACTATGCCATCATAATCTGCCAGGAATGCGGAAACAGAACCACTCGCCTCATTAAAAGAATTTATCATTTCGGTTACTGCTTCACCCTGAACTTTGATGGCTGCTACACCAATCACCTGGTTGTAATCACCATAAACTGGAGCAGTAAAGTAGAAACCCAGTTTCTTACTCACTCTACCAACCAGCGCATCAATATGCGGTTTTCCTTCTCGAGCATTGATGAAATACTGCCGATCCCTAAAGACTTTACCAGCGACACTTGGAAGGCCTTCCAGTTGTTGGGAGACGATGGAAATTCCCTCTGCGTCCATAAGGTATAAATATTCATAGTAAGGGTTGGATTCGAGTATTTCCTTAAATCGCCAATTGACTAATTCCTGCGCTGCCTCATCGTCGGGATTTTTTAACACGTCTATTACCGAAGGATCACTGCTTAACTGGATCGCAGCAATAAGATCATCATTCAATAACTGATCAAATCGACCAGCCACACCCAAAGAAAGCAATCCCAATTCTTCAGTTGCCCGATGTTCGAGTAAATCTGCCCCAATGAACAATTGGTAGAACGAAATTATGGCCAGCGGTATTAGCGCTGCCAACAAGAATGCTACTGAAAGTTTGGTGGTAAGAGACCAGCCGCGGCTGCCTCTTTCTTCATTCTGTGAGCTACTCATGCTGCTCTCCTTTGTCGTCTGTGCGAAACCCAAAGCCCATCCCTGACCGGGATGATGACACTATCTAATTCAGGGTGAGTTGCAACCTGCTCGTTATATGCCTGAATTCCTCGGATCTGTGCTGGAAGATCTTCAGAATGATTAGGCGTTGGTGCATGAAGCCTAGACAAAACAGGGCTTGAGCGAGTAACCTTGGT
>CAZLNX010000406.1:0-5528 GCA_964560795.1 uncultured Anaerolineales bacterium
GAAACCAACTGACTCTTAATCAATTGGTTGAAGGTTCGAGTCCTTCCGGGGTCACCTAAACGGAACATCCCGAACCACATAGGTCGGTGTTGAGCAATTCACCTGAATTGTTCAGCATCGGAGAGTGAGGTCGGGATGGTTGCTTTTAAACCCCAAATTTCTCCTGTTGTCGTGAACAATCACATATCTGTTGAGGCTGCTGCCATGTATAGCGGCTATAGTCTGCAATACCTGCGCCAGTTGTTGAGAAATGGCAAGCTAATAACTCGAATTTCGTCTCTATTTTGTCAATCCGTTTTTTGATAGTGTCATCTTGCAACCGATCATTATTTCCCAGTGATCTACATAAAAGAATTAGTGCGCGCGGAGTCACACACCTTTTTTTACTCTTCACACAGCGGGATGATATTGTACTGCTCTCGTTGCTGGCAGGTAAGCTCTGGGACGTAACGGTTGGCGCTGATCCAGCCATGTAGTTCTTTGTTAGTGGCGTCGATGCGGTATTCGTGGACAGCGTCATCGTTGGCGGCGATCAGGAAGGAATTCCCATCGGGCACAAAATCGAGACCCACCACCGGGACATTGAGGGGGCTGAAGCGGCGCAGCGCCTCGCCTGTCTCAATCTCCCATAAAATGACCGCGCCATCCCCGGCACCCGAGGCCGCCAGCTGGCCGCCAGGGTGGTAGGCCACCGCGGTTATATAACTGTTGTGTCCTACCAGGTGGTGGATTGGTTCCCCGCTCTCGACGTCCCACAGGATGACGGCGGCGTCGACCGAGCCGGAGAGCAGGCGCGCGCCATCCGGGCTGAAAGCCAGGTCGGCGACCACTTCGCTGTGACTGGTCAGCCGGCGGATTTCGCGCCCGGTTGCCACGTCGATCAGGCGGATAGCGTAGTCGGGATTGCTGGCAGTCCCTTTGGCCAGACCGACGGCCAGGATGCGACCATTGGGGCTGAAGGCTACGCTGCGGGGCGCCTGCGGGGCAATATCCAACAAAACACGCCCTTCGTCTTCGCTCGGGTTCGAAATATTCCACAGGCGCACGGTGCCATCATGAGCGGCGGAGGCTGCCCAGCGACCATCGGGGCTGAGATCGAGATCCCAGATGCGATTGGTGTGCCCCTCGAAGAGTGCCACTTCCTCCCCAGTGGCAACCTCCCATAGGCGCACGGTGCTATCCTGGGCGGCAGCGAAAATGTCGCCCGAGGCGGAGACAGCATAGTTGCCATCGGGGGTGAAGCCCACGCCACCGAAGACCATTTCGGTGTGCCCCTTCAGGCGGCGGATTTCCTCACCAGTGGCATAATCCCACAGGGCAAGCTCACCCGTAAGCATGCCAGTCAGGCCCAGGCGACCATCGGGGCTGATGGCGACATCAACAGCAGCCCCATCAGACACGGGATATTTTATCCGGCGTCCCTCGACGCCGTTGAACAGGTTCCAAGTGCGCAGGCTGCCATCGGACGAAGCGGAGATGGCGGCCCGTTCAGGCTCCCCGGTCTGGGGATCGGGCACGAAGGCTGCTGCCAATACCCGGCCGGTATGCCCAGTTAACTGGGGCGCAATTTTTCCGTTCAGCAGATTCAATAGCATGACCTGGTTATTGAGGGTGCCTACCAAAAGCGTGCGGCCATCGGCGCTGGGGGCAATGCTGCTGTGTAACTCGGTGTTGAAGTTAAACCGCTGCACTTGGTAGGGGGCCTCACCCTGGGGTAGTTTTTCCGTCGTGTCCAAGAGCACACCGGCAGTCTCCCCGGGAAACAGGAGCGCTGAAAAATCCCACAGGAGGACAAAATGGTCGGCCGAAGCGGAGACGGCCCGCCCCCTAATGGGACCAGGCAGGAAGGCCACCCCCCCATACCTGACTGGCATGACCGCGAGCCTCGCCCAGGGCTGTGATGGTGCTCGAACCGGGCAGTTCCAACAGGGTGGCTCCGGATTGCAGATCCCACAAGAACAGGCCCCCATCGGCCGCGCCGGAGATGGCTGTAGTACCATCCGGGCTGATATTCAGACTCAAGACCGCGGCCGGGTGGCCAGCGAAGCGTTGGATGATCTCGCCGGTTTCCAGATCCCAAAGGATCAGGGTTTGATCATCTCCCCCGGAGAGGGCCGCCTCTCCATCCGAGCTGACAACGACATCCCAAACCGGACCTTGATGGCCCTGGAATTTACGGATGATCTCGCCAGATGTGATCTCCCAAAGGATCAGCATGCCATCGGCGGAGGCTGAGATGGCACGCTCTCCCGCAGGTAGGTAAGCAACGGCATTGACGGCCTCCGTGTGACCTTCGAAGCTGCGCACGATCTCACCGGAGGCCAGATCCCACAGGCTGATGGTGTTATCGGCAGCACCGGAAAGGGCGCGGTTCCCATCTGGGGAGACGGCGACGGTTTGCACCGGCCCTTTCTGCCCTTGGAAAACCTGGCGCGTGCCGGGCGCATAAGCGGCTTCTGCTAACATCAGGCGCGCCTGCCGCGGCGGCGCCTCGATTTTGTTGGCTTCGATGGCCAGGGCCAGGGCCAGATCGGAATTGTTTTCGGCCAAAACAAATTGGGCGCTGGTGGCCAGGTTGAGGCTGTTGGCGACTTCGGCGGAACGCTGGGCATTACGCTGCTCGTTGCGGGCGAAGAGGGCGCTTCCCACGGCCAGAAAGAAGAGGGCCGCCAGGCCCCCGGCCAGCCAGCGCAGGCGCCTCCCGGCTCTGGCTTCAGTTTCGGCCAGGTTTTGAGCCTGCTCCAGTTCGCGCTGGTGGCGTTCTTCCTCCTGGTGTTGTCTTTCATCTCGTAGCGCCAGGCTGGCTTGAATAAATTCTCCTCCCATCGGGCCTAGCTCAGCTTCACGTCCGGCCAACCAACCCTCGGCTTCCGCCAGGGGTGCACCCCGCAACAAGGCACCTTGATCGAATTCGCTGGACTGCCATTGCCGCAGATTGCCTTGCAGACGTCTGCGCCACAGGTAGAAGGCGCGGTCGGCGTCGATCCAATCGCGCAGGCGGCCCCATTGTTGGATCAGGGCTTCGTGGGCCAGTTCAACCATCTCCTGGCCGCCTTGATCTCTGCTGGTGACCAGCAAGCGGGCATCGGCCAGTCTCTGGCAGAGTTGCCAGTCGGCATCGTTGAGTTCATCCCGGCTGACCACCCGGCGGGTGTCGGCAGTGTCTTCACCGGGACGTACTAAATGGGCAAAAACCCGCCGGGCATCATAGCGCTGGTGATCATCAAACCCTGCATAGATGCCGTCGGCGTAGCGGGTCAGGGCACCGGTCAGGCCGCCGATCTCCTCGTAGGCGACGTGTGTGAGCTGGCCAGCGGTCTGGCGTGCCCACAATTGGGTCAGGGTGAACTGCAAGAGCGGCAGGTTTCCCGGTTCGTCGGCGACATCGTCCAGTAAACGTTCGACCAGCCCCGGCTCGAAGAGCACCCCGCGCGCCCGTGCCGGTTCTTCAATAGCTTGCTGGAGTTCGGCGCGGCTCATGGGGCCTAAGATGAAGCGGCCGCGCTGGATGGCCTCGGCCAAGGGACGGTAGGAGAGCGCCTGGGATGTGAAATCGGCGCGCATGGCGATGATGACTGTGGGAGGCGGGATGATGGCTTCGATGAAGGCCTGTTGGGTGGCGGGGTCGGAGCACAGGGTGTAGAGTTCCTCGAACTGGTCGACCACCAGGAATACCTGACCTGAATCTCCGTTGGAAAACGGGACATCGCTCAGGATGCATGCCCCCGTTCGAAGTTCATCGGCCAGGGCTTCGACACGAACACCCTGATTTGAAGTCGCAAGGTTGATCAAATGTGGCGCCAGGGCTTCGGCCAGGTTGTGGAAAGGATTCTCTCCGGGGCGCATGGTGATGATTGTGGCTGGTTCCCGACCCGATTGACTCGCGAATATCGCCGGGATCAGCCCAGCGCAGATCAAGGAAGATTTGCCGCAGCCAGAGGGGCTGACCACCGCCACCATGGATTCGTTCTGCACGGCTTTGTACAGGTTTGCGATTTGGGTCTCGCGGCCGTAAAAATCGGCCGCGTCCTCGGTACCGAAAGCCAGCAGCCCTTTGTAGGGCGAGAGGGGCTCGATGAATACCGGGGCGATATCCCCCTCGCGGATTCGTGTATAAAGATCGATGGTTTCGGGGCTGGGTTCGGCGTTCAACTCATCGGCCAGCACCTGACGGCATTGTTCGTACTGCGCCAGGGCGGCATTGGTCTGGCCGTTGAGGGCCAGAGAGAGCATCAGGCCGCGGTGGGCCTCCTCACGCCAGGGCTCTAACTCGATCTGCCGCCGCAGGTAGCTCCCGGCCATTTCGTGCTCGCGCCGCCGCTCGTGGTAAGTTGACAGGTGAGTAAGGGCCTCCAGGGTGCGGTTGTGAAGCGCCTCCTGCCGCAGCAGGTGCCACTCATCGAACGAGGCACACCCTGGGAGGCTGAAACCAGCCAAAAGGTCGCCGCGGTACAACTCGACAGCCTGGGCCAGGCGCTCCATACAGTCCGGGCAAGCATCCAGGCGGCGGTGCATGTGAGTTTCACAATCTTCGCTCAAGGTTGCGAAAATATCCACATCCAGCCAATAATCGCTGGCAGTGTTGAATTGAACATCCTGGCGGGAGACGAGCAGGAAGGGGTTATCTGAATCTGTGTCTCCCAAAGCCTGACGCAGATTGTGCAGTGTCCAGCGCAGGTTACCCCGGCCTTGCCTGGGAGCCGCCTCGGGCCAGAACAGGGCCGCTAGGGATGCACGCGAGTGGGGCCGATCAGTTTCCAAGGCAAGATAGGACAGCAGCGCCCGGACTTTGTTGGATTCGATGGCTGTGACGCTCTCTCCTCCTAAGGTGAGGTGGAAAGTCCCCAATAGTGAAATGGCCAAGTGGGTCATACTCCGGTTCCCTTTCTGAGAGCCCGTCTGTAAGGTTATTTCTTGCTGTCAAACCCTAATCGCACTTGATCAGGGCTTTCGTGTCATAATCTCGTATGAGGCGCGGCTCTCCCCACATTATACCTTCTACTCCGGGTCATCGGATTCCCCTCATCCCCTGCCACACGACTTTCGTAATGTCCGCCGAGAGGTGTCTTGGCGCGCCTGAGTCGGATATGGAATTCGTGGCCCTAACGATTTCCTAACGCTTGATCGGCATAATGATACTAAATATGAAAGAAGCAAACGGAGAGACCGTACGTTACAAGAGTTACCTGTTGCGGGTGCGTTATTACGAGCAGGATGGAGAAGTTGCGCAGCAAGCCATGCTGCAAGCCGTGCCCTCCGGTCAGCAGCATTACTTCAGCGATATGCAGGCCTTGGTGCAGTTTTTGCAATGCGGCTTCCCCCAATCCTGGGGGGAGATTTCTACAGGTTTTCCCCAAAAGTTGGGGCAGGCTGAATAGTTCGAGAGTGTTTTAACAAAACATGACTGCTCATGCTAAAGCCTTCGCAACTGCGCAAGTCATAATTTTAAATTATTTTAGAACTTTCTTGGCATTTTTAT
This sequence comes from uncultured Anaerolineales bacterium, assembly GCA_964560795.1. Lineage (GTDB taxonomy): Bacteria > Chloroflexota > Anaerolineae > Anaerolineales > UBA11858 > NIOZ-UU35. Next base: position 5,480 of record CAZLNX010000406.1, read on the forward strand.
CTCTTTACTTTGGAGTGGATCTTGGTTTTAATTGAACATGAGAGCGTAC
>CAZLNX010000407.1:0-5524 GCA_964560795.1 uncultured Anaerolineales bacterium
CTACGTGTACCTGTGCCCATTCCTAAAACTGGCAACACTTAACAGGGAGACCACCACCAGGTAGACCTTCGTGATAAGCCAGCGTGGCCATCTTGTAGATAGGTTCTGAACCTGAAGTTGCCGCGTGGAAAGCTCCCGGGCGCGAACCATCTAACGCAGGTGACATATAATATCCACCCGTCGGCCCACCGATAATCACCAGTTCCGCGCTGGGCTGCAAATCGAAAGCTGTTTCCAGGTTTGCCTCGGCTTCATCAAGAATGGATTCATATTCGTCCAGGATTTGGGGTCCTCGTAAGGACCCACTTTCCGATGCAACACGGTTGAACGATTGGGATAGGCTCTCTCCTTCGGGATAACCCAATTCCGCGAATATCTCCCGCATTTCAGCCTGAACACGAGCCAATTCCTGGAACCCCAAATCGTGGACTTCTTCGGGAGTCAGATCTGTGGTGGTGTGATGGCGCAGGATATATTGATAATATGCATCTCCCTGATCATACTGCCCAACCCCAATCTCCGAAGGCGCATCTGCCTCAAGCTCCGTCAGATATTCAGCCAATTTTTGGTATGCAGGGATCACCGAATTTTCGATTTCGACCTTTGCTAAATCTAAGAACGCTGCCTGCTCATCGGGGGTGATGTTGCTCAAAGGACTCATCTTCTCTTTCAAAATGCGATAATAAGGTGTGAACTCTGGGGAGCTGTTGGCGATCTCACTGACACTGCCTCTCGCTTGCCGCAAAGAAAACCTGGGGACAACAATTCCAGCTTGCGCTCGTAATTCCAAACCTTCGATAAGTTGGTCGAATTTGGAATCGATTTGTGAGAGGCGGCCAATATAATCTTCAACATCATTTCCATCAGAGATGGGGTGCAACTCGCTGAATAAATCTAGAATTTGGTCAGGCACAGAGGTCACAAAGAAATGCGAGACCGGGTAATCATAGAGCATGAACTCAGACTGTCGCAAAAGGTCATCCAAATACCAGGCGTACACATCGAAAGATATTTGCTCCTCAGGCGTCAGCGAATCCCTGTCAAAGGTATTCAAAAATACCAGGATCTCGGCATAAAGCTCATTATTCTGCTGTACATATGAGTTCGATATATTAGTCAATTGATCGTTGCGCACACCGAGATAATCCGCCAGCCCCAGGGATGTGATCCCTTCGGGATCTCGATGCAGGATCAACTCGAACGATTGATCGAAGAATTCTGCCAGCTCCAAATCAGCCAATCCGGCAACGAGTTCATCTACTTTTGGCGACGGATCGAGAGAGTCAGCTTCTGCAGTTTGCGACACTCCAACCTCTGCAACTGCTTCGGGTGCAGGAATAGATACCTCTACATTGGGATTTGGTTGCCAATCGGGGAAGCCATCGAAATTACCATGGTAAGTGATCTGGTAGATAGCCGATCCGTCTGCGCGGATGACATATACTTCATTGTTCAGGCCCCAATTGGCATAGTACACCAGGAACTTCCCATCTGGTGACCAGGCTGGACCTTTGTCATAACTGGGTGTTGTAGTTAGTTGGATGACGTTTGAACCATCCGCATCCATAACGAAGATATCTTCATTACCGTTGCGGTCAGAGACAAAGGCGATCTTCGAGCCATCCGGTGACCAGGCCGGCGTGTAGTCGCTGGCAGGATTATTGGTTAGATTGATCAGATTCGATCCATCTGGGCTGATAGTGTAGATTTCTAGATTCTCATCAACGGTCGATTGAAAGGCAATCTGGGAACCATCAGGGGACCAATCTGGGGATGAGTTCGAGCCACCAAAATCTGTCAACAAGCGCTGATCGTCACTCTCTGTATCGACGACAAAAATATTGAAACGGCCATCAAAGGTGTTCTCGGTAATCTGTCGGTTCGATATAAAGGCCAGCTGAGTGCCATCAGGTGACCAGGCAGGTTCTGATTCGAAAGATTCAGGATTGCGATTGACCCGCATAACGCGCGAACCATCAGCATTCATTGAGTATAAATCGTAGTTGTAGCGGCTGCCGACCCGTGAAACATACGCAATTTGATCTCCAGAAAAAGACCAATCTGGCCGCGAGTTACGGTAATCATTGTTAGTCAATTGGGTCAGATTGCTGCCATCAGGATTCATGGTGAAAATCGATGATTCGCCATTGCGATAGGATGAGAACACAATCACGCCACCGGTTTTCTCAAGATCAGACAAAAATGCTTCCGTTGCTGCACTGACCTCTTCTTGTTTGGCGGCGATATACTGATCAACAACATCTTCAAGCACCTGCAAGGGCATGCTGCCGTTGCTCAATACCACATCGTGGAATTCCGCCAGGTCAAAGTTACCGCCCAAGGTATCAATAGCTCTCTGTCTAAGTTCCAAGATCTTCAGCATCCCCACCATGTAAGAAGTTGCTTGGCCAGGCCAAGAGATATATCGGCTGATCTCAAAGTCTGAACTGACGTTGTCGCCCGAATTGAAGCCAACATTTTCTACAAAGAAATCCAAAGCCTGGTCAAATGTCCATCCTTTGGTATGGATACCTGTATCGATCACCAGCCGCGCTGCGCGGAAGGCTTCCATCTGCAAGCGGCCCAAATTACCATGGGGGTCATCATCATACCAACCTAAATCCCAGGCCAGTCGTTCGGCATACAAAGCCCACCCTTCGGCATAGCCTGTAAAACCAACTGCGTTGCGGAACAGCGGCAGATCCGATTCTTGCGCCAGAGAGATCTGAAAGTGATGACCAGGAACACCTTCGTGATAAGCCAGAGTCGGCATGGCGTAATAATCCTGTCCGCTGCCACTAATACGGGCATAGAAAGCGCCAGGGCGAGAACCATCCAGCGAGGGAGAAATATAATAATCACCCGTCGGACCGCCAATCACCACCAACTCTGCTTCGGGGGTCGTATCAAAAGCCCTACCCAAATCAGCTTCTGCCGCATCGAGAATGCTCTCAAACCTTTCCGCCACATCACTTCCCCGCACAAATTCACTCTCTTGTTCGAGGCGGTCAAATAACTGTGGCAGACTGACTCCCTCGGTGGGATATCCTATTTCACGGAATGCTGCGCGCATTTCTTCTTGCACCCGCTCCAATTCAGCCAGACCCAGGTTGTGGATCTCTTCAGAGGTCAGTTCAGTGGTAGTGTGATGCTGCAAGGTGTACTGATAATAGGCCTCACCATTTGAAAACTGCCAGACACCGTCATCCGTGGGGGCTATGGATTGCAGGTGTTCCATTGTTTCAGCCAGCGCTCTGAACGCCGGGATGACAGACTGATCAATTTCATCCTCTGCGCGCTCTAGCAGGGCTTGCTTCTCTTCATCATTGACATTATCCAGCGCGATCACTTTTTCTTCAAAGGCGCTGTAAAAAGGTGTAAAACGAGCCGAACTGTTGGAGATATTGCGCACCCCACCCATCGACCATTGGAAAATAAAACGCGGTGCCACAACCCCAGCATCCTCGCGCAGCTTCAAGCCTTCGATCAGCCCGTCAAATTTTTCATCCACCTGAGATAGGCGAGATATGTAATTTTCAGCATCGGCTTTGCTTTCAACAGGTTGGATATCTGTAAAGAAATTGATCAGGTCACTCTGCACACCGATCAGGAAATGCACCACCGGGTAATCGTGGTACATGAACTCATGTTGGCGGATCAAATCTCCCAGGTACCATTCATATACATCATAAGATATTTGCTGCTCGGGAGTAAGCGTCTCTCGTTCATAGGCATGCAGTATGTCCAAAATCGCCCGCTGCAGATCCTGTGTTTCACGAATATAGTCATCGGAAATATCCGTGAGTTGGTCACCGGGGCTACCGAAAAAGGCATCCAAGCCTTCAGATGTCACCCATTGGGGATCGCGCAGCATGATCATCTTGAAGGACTCATCAAAGAAGTCGTCAATGGACAAACCTTCGAGGGCAGGGATAGACTCCGGGGCTTCAGGAACCTCTACGGTTGCAGATTCGCTAATCCCCGTTGGGGACGCTACGGGCTCACTCTGGGGTGGTTCTGCTCCTTGGGCTGTACTACATCCAAAGAGGCTGAGAATTATCAATATGAGCAGTAAAGTTCGTGTAAGGTTTGACATTGATACTCCTATATCTGAAAGGATTGAATTCTCTCTTTCTGTTGAGAAAACTCTTCATCGAATAAATCATCAATGAGCGCCATCAATATATCTGGGGGATCAAATTTACAAATGAATGCATCCGCACCTGCCATGAGCGCAGACTGGCAATCACCATCCCACTCACTGAGTGCAACAACATACAGGTTTGGGCAGATCATTTTGATAACGGGCATCAAACTATCCAAAGCCTGACCCGGCAAATCCCAATCGATCAATAGCAGCGCGGGACATGATTGAGCAATGCTGGCGATCACTTGATTGGTACTCGAGGCGTGTTTGATCACTCCTATTCCATTACAGTCGGCGAATATCAACTTGAGTGCAGATCGCACTCTGGGGTCTCGATCTGCCAGTATGACATCAAAACGTGGTTGGGTTTTCGCTTTGCGCGGCATTTTTTCCTACACTTGGTCATCATCACCGCCAACGCCGTTGGCTGGCTACCCATGGATCAATCTTGTTTACTGAACTTTTCCAAGTCAACCTGATATGCAAGTACTTTATTTTTTGTCATTCTGAGCCCCTGCCGAAGGCACGCCTATGGCGAGGGGCGAAGAATCTCTTCAAACTGGGTGGGGAGATCCTTCGCTTCGCTCAGGATGACACACAGTTAAGGAAACTTGCACATAGCATTATTAATCTTCAGGATAAATCAAAATCTCGCCTGGCACATCGTGCACCGGGCGAGATTTTTCCTGGCTGGGCGTTTAGTTTTTGACCTAGTCAATCGACCAGGTTATTTTGCATAGCAATAGCTACTACTTCAGTACGGCTTTTAGCCCCCAATTTCGAAAGGATAGCGCTGACGTGAAATTTGACTGTAGAAATACTGACCACAAGAGATTCTGCAATCTCTGGATTGCTCTGTCCCTGCACAATCAGCGCTAGCACTTCTTTTTCGCGCGGGGTAAGGTCGTAAAGTTCGTCAGCAGATGAACGCTCGCCTTGGACGAGTGCCTGCGTGGCTTCAGGAGCTAGCGTAGTTTGCCCCATGTGCGCTGCGCGGATAGCTCTGACTAACTCTTCTGCCGCGGCATTTTTAAGCAAGTATCCGGTTGCACCAGCTCTCAGCGCACTGTGTACAGATTCTTGATCCTTGAAGCTAGTTAAGGCGATAACCCGAATTTGGGGAAAGCGTTGGCAGATTTCCTGCGTAGCGCGAACACCACCCATGCCTGGCATTTTCATATCCATCATGACCACATCGGGTTGGAGTTTCTCGCAGGCTGTGATGGCTTTCTCGCCGCTATCGGCCTCGCCAACAAATTCAAGATCATCATAGGCCAGCAGGAAGGCCCCCAAACCACTGCGTACCACAGCATGGTCATCGACAACTATACTAATCGCGAATAGGATTTGTGAGAATTAGGATGATTGAGGAGCCTG
>CAZLNX010000408.1:0-5497 GCA_964560795.1 uncultured Anaerolineales bacterium
TTGTGTTTGTTTTTCGTTAGCCCTTTATTTGATTTTCATGGCTTGGTAGTTACGGCATTCCTGAAATATTCCTACTGGAATAAAATTCACAAACATGATGATCGGTTCACCATCTGCTGTAAATACTTTATGGATATGCAGAACTGGGCTTCCCGCTTCTATATTAAGTTTCTCAGCAATTTCTTCATCAGCATCAATGATTTCCGATTTCAACTGTTCGAAGCCGGGATTGAAGCCCCGGGCGGAAATTCGCTCTTGCACATCAAGCAACTGATACAGAGGATTGACAATACTGGGTGATTCAGCAACAAATGTCCCAACGCCTCTTTGACGTTTGACAAATCCTCGCTCGACCAAACGGGCGAATGCAGCCCGGATCGTTGGTCTGCTGACGTTGTAACGTTCAGCAAGTTGGTTTTCCGATGGGAGTAAACTTCCTGGCGAATACGTGCCATTGGAAATCCCCTTGACGATGATCTCGTAAACCTGATCAGCCAGCGATGGCTGACGGATGGGTAATTCTTGTTCCATTTGCATGTTACACCTTTCTGCCCCTTCTATTCGAAGGTACGATTTGAAGCAGCCATAGCATTAAAATGTGAAATGGCCGCCAACTAACCTCTATATCATATCTCAGGTATCGAGTGCTGTCAACAATGTGGAGAATTCAGATATCCTATCCCCCATCCAAAGAACTTAACACGCAAAGGCATCCGAGTTACTGGATGCCTTTGCAGATTTACCTAAACCAACATAGAGAGACAACTCACATTTTGTTCCTTATTCCTTCACATAAGGAAGTCCAAGTGCTTCGGGCTTAGCCGCTCCCCATCTGGTTCTAAACCACTTCATTGACATACTAAATAATACAATCAATGTTATGGCAAAAGGCACTGTCCTCCAGACGTATCGAGAGAATAATCCCGGCAGAACTAACTGCGGGTTGAGCGATAACTGCCAAAGTGTGCCGAACAATAATGAGCCAGCCAGCATGATAAATGGATTCCACATCGAGAAGAATACCAAAGCCAGGGCGATGAATCCCCACCCCATCAGGAAGTTGTAATTCCACACTGGGTTGTAGTTCAAAGCATAGACCGCGCCGGCAAATCCCATCAACATGCCACCTGCGATGGAACACCAGTAACGAGTCTTTGCGACATTGACACCTGAAACCTCAGCTACTGAAGGATTCTCACCTACAGAGCGTATCTGCAACCCCAGGCTGGTCTTCGAGAGTACGAACCAGGTGATAATCACAAGAGCCACTCCGACGAAAAAGAAGGGTGAAACACCCAGGAATGTTGGAATGCGATCCATTCCCAGGGGGCCCGTGTAGGGGTTGCCGATATAGGTCGTCAAACCAAAACCCATGATCCAGATACCCATACCGCTGACCACCTGATCACCGCCCAGGGTAATTGAGAAGAAACCGTGTAAGAGGCCAAGCAAAGCACCGATGGCAATACCCACCAAAAATCCAAGCAAGTAGCTCCCGGTGACTTGGGCAGTCATAAACCCTAGGGTCGCCCCAAAGAGCATCACCCCTTCCACACCAACATTGATCACACCCGAACGCTGGCCGATCAACTCACCAATGGCGGCAATCGTAAAAATCGTCGATGCATCCAGACTTCGAATAAAGAACTCATTCATCTGGAGTCTCCTTCCTCGTTTTGGTTATAACAATCTGATAACGGTAAAAGAATTGGAATGCAACCAATGTGATCATGAGCACACCCAAGAGGGCATAGTCGATCCCAAAGCCCAGTTTCATCTTTCCTTGCACGAACCGGCCCCCATTGGTAAGTCCACCAAAGAGGAACGCAACCGGTATTGCCGCAATAGGATTTCCCTGAGAGATCAGGCCGCAGATAATGCCATAAAAAGCCAGATCACCCTGGAAGTTGTATGATCGGGCAATTTTATAGACTCCGGGGACAGCCGCAAAGTAATGGTAGCCCGCAATTCCAGCTATGGCAGCTCCTAAGACAAAAACCAGCACCGAAATTTTGACACCACCGATCCCGGCGTATTCTGCCGCACTTGGGTTCTGTCCATACGCTCTAATTTGATAACCCAGCTTGGTTTTGGCAAATACCCAATACAGCAAAAAGGCAAAACCAAGCGCAAGGATCACTGTAAAGGGTACATCTTTGTAGAGTGGGGCATACAGTGATTTGGCTAACTCGAAGCTTTCGCCCCTACCACCTGGATTCATGAATGGGCCACCATCTTTGATCATGAACGAGACCAACCAAAACATGATGAAGTTCAACATCATGGTGACCACAATCTCGTTGACGTTGTATTTTCCTTTAAGATAACCAGCGATTGCGCCCACAATAATAGCACCTAGCATTGACGCAATCACCATCAAGGGGATGATAAGCTCTCCAGGGTACTCCGCAGATTTGGCACCTTTTACGCCAAAAGCAAATAACACAGCGAAAGCGCTCAACGCACCGGCATACAGTTGACCTGTCATGCCGATATTCCACAGCCCAGCACGGATGGGGATAATGAAGGCGCATGTGCAAAGCAAGACGAAGATAAAGCGGTTGATGGTCAGCGGCAAGCCGAACTCATTGAAAAAGGCGTAATCGAAGATCTCTTTGTACGCTTCCAGAGGGTCGGCATCTGCCTGGATAAATACAAAGCTGAACAGCAGCAAGGCGAAAACAACTGCCAATGTCGAGATGACTGCCGCCTGTAAGCCTGTTAGCTTCTCTCTTTTCCGTAGTGTTAATTCATAGCCAGCAATCTTCATGACCCAACTCCCTCGAGTGTCAACCCTGCCATCATGGCACCCACATCTTCCCTCTCAGCCTCCTCGCCGGGAAGAATACCCATGATCTTACCCTCATACACTGGCGCAACCCAATCACTCATGGACAGGATCTCATCTAAATCTTCGGAGATCAGAATAACGCAAGCTTTTTCTTGTTTTGCTTCAATCAGCTTGTTGCGCACAAATTCTGTCGCGCCGACGTCTAATCCTTGTGAAGGAAGATCGGCGATTACTAACCTGGGTTTGCGAGAGAGCACACGCCCTAGGATAACCTTCTGCAAATTGCCACCGGAAAGACTCTTGGCGGTTGTCTCGGGCCCCGGCGTGGCCACATTGAATTCTTCAATGATTTCGTTGGTAAGGTCACGCACTTTTTTATAATCCAGTGTTCCCCCTTTAGAATATTCTTCGTCAAAATAGTAATTCATCATCAGGTTTTCAATCAGAGAGAATTCTCCAATCGAACCCACATCGATACGGTCTGCGGGGATATAGCCAATGCCCGCTTCCCATCTTTCTAATGCTGATGATTGGGTTATGTCTTGGCCTTCGAGGGTTATCTTGCCTTCTTGTTCTTTACGGAGACCAGCAATTACTTCAACAAGCTCTCGCTGTCCATTTCCTGATATGCCTGCAATACCGAAGATTTCTCCCTCGTGGATTTTGAAGGACATCTGGTCTACAGCGGTGACTCCTTTGTCACTGAGGGCGGAAAGATTTTCCACTTCCAGAATGGGCGCGCCTCGCTCAACTTTTGTCCTCTCAACTCGGAAGATGACGTCACGGCCTACCATCTCACGCGCCAAACTCTTCTCAGTAGCCTCTGATGTTTTGATGCGGCTGACAACTTTGCCGCGCCGCAGTACGGTCACTCTTTCGCTGATCGCCAAAACAATGGGTAGTTTGTGGGTAATGAATGGCACAATGGCCATATCTTGAGAAGACATGGTTTTGATGGATGCCATCAGCGCTTCTGTCTCCATGGGGGTCAGCGCAGAGGTCGGCTCATCAAGGATAAGAACCTTGGCTCCGCGATAAAGTGCCTTAAGGATTTCCACCAACTGCTTCTCGCCCTCAGAGATCTGCCAAACCTTAGCCCGGAGATCGAGCTTGAATCCATATTTCTCGCTGAGTGCCGTAATTTCTTCTTCAGCACGTTTGAGATTCAAGATTGTGCCAGCTCTGGGATGGCCGAGGATGATGTTTTCGATCACCGTGTGCGCGGGAACCAATTTGCGGTGCTGGTGCACCATGCCGATCCCCAGGTCGATTGCATCTAATGGTGACTTGAAATTGACACTCTGCCCTCCGACAATAAGCTCACCCTCATCAGGCTGATACAAACCGAAAAGGATATTCATCAGGGTTGTCTTGCCTGCCCCATTCTCGCCAAGTATTGCATGAACTTCCCCAGCCTTGATCTCAAAATCGATACTATCGTTGGCAACCACCCCAGGGAAGCGTTTCGTTATGCCCTTGGCCTCTAACACTGTATCACCACGTTTTACATCGTCTAGGAGCATATAACCTGCCTATCTCACTGCGTGATTTGTGAATTCTGATAAAGGATAATGAAATGAGTGCTTCTCAAAAAGAACGAGGCTCCCATCTCTGGGTTTTGCCCCAAAGAACGGGAGCCTCATATCTGTTACAAATTACTTACTTGCAAAAAATCATTGGAGTAATTATTCGTCCTTACTCCAAGACTTCCATGCCATCAAGATCAAAGTTGAACTGGAAGAGCAGCCATTCGACGGTTGGCTCTGTATCAGCAGCCTTGACCTCTTCTCCAGCCGCAGGCACGGGCAGACCTTCGAGGTCCAGACCGGTACCATTACTGACAAAGGCATGGGCGGTGAAGGGATCCCATTCGCCAGCCATCATCTGATCGCGGCGCTGGCCAACAAGATCAACAATCTCTTGTGGGACTGCAGCCAGGGCAGCGGGGCTGATGGCGTCTACGCCGACTTTGCCATCGTTCATGATGTCAACAGTCAGTTCTTCCGTTCCATCTGCCAGGGTCATAGTAGATTCCATGCCCAGGTAGAGTACTGTTGGAGGTGCTTCACCTGCCAAAACAGCTTTGATAATCTCGTTGTAGAGGACTTCCCAGCGGGTGTCGAAGGAGATAGCAACCGTATCCGTACTACCCCAGCCATACTCGCCGACGATATCCATGTCCTTACCAACAAACCAGATACCCTTTTCGATAGCAACATCCAGGGGTGAACCGGAGTCGGTCTGGTGGGTGATGACATCAACATTGTACTGATCCACCAGAGTGGCGGCGATATCGCGCTCTTCCTGGGGCAGGTACCAGTCACCAGCGTACTTCACGAAAACTGTGATCTCTTTTCCAAGCAGTTCGGCAGCATCCTGCACACCCAGGTAGAAACCGGCCGTGCGGCGGATAACCTGAACGGAGGGGAAAGCCGAAACAACACCAATATGACCAGTCTCAGTCAGCGCCCCTGCAACTAGACCTTCAAGGTACAGGGCTTGATACTGGCGGGGGAAGACACGCAGGAAATTGTCTTTGGTGAGGGGGTCACTGGCAATGATGGAGACGAAGTAAACTTCGGGATACTTCTCAGCGATATCTGCCAGAGGCATACCCATGAATTCAGCATTACCAACAACGATGTCGGCGCCATCATCAGCGATCATTTCTTCAGCGAAGGGAACGCTGACATCAGGCATGACTTC
>CAZLNX010000409.1:0-5350 GCA_964560795.1 uncultured Anaerolineales bacterium
CTCAAGGCATTCCGCCACCTTTGTTAGTCCCGTCTTGATCGCTAATCAAATACTTCAAAAGAATAGTGGAATGCGGATTTTCGATTTTTCCAACCCGAAGAAGTTTGTAGATAATGGCAATATTGAAGACGAAGGGGTGGAATATTCAAGAATTACTTTAGATGATCATATTGCTTACTTCGGCAAAAAAGAAGAGGGCGTCAAAGCGATACATGTCGAAGAAAATGGAGAGGTTGTTGTTGTAATAGAGAACGCTGGGGGATGGACTGTGAAGGACGCAGTCTCTTGGGATCATTATGTCTATATTGTCGATGGGGCCAAAGGACTACGCATTATTGATATTTCAAATTTTAAGTCTCCATCGATGTTAAGTTACTATGAAACATTGGGCTCATCGAAAGGAATAACGCTTACAAAAGATAATGCGAGACTCTATTTGGCAAATGGCAATAATGGAGTTGAGGTTCTCAGTATCGCCGATAGAAGTAATCCTGTACAAGTTGGCAAATATACAGAATTGAAAAATGCAGTAGATGTAGCTGTAAAAGCAGATATTGTCTATGTCGCAACGGATAATGGTGTTGACATTTTGGATCTCAGTAATATCGAGGAGATCAAGTTAGTAGATACTGTTGAATACGAAGGTGGTGCTAGAGATGTTGTTGTTCAGGGGGAATACCTATACGTTTCCAAGGGTGCATCGAGAATGGATGTATATCGGATTGTGAATCCCAAACATCCGAAACTTGTGCAAATTCCAGATGTAGATGTCTATAATGCATCGATGGCAAAGGTTGATGGGGACTACCTTTATATTACTGGCGGAAAGTGGGGAATCAGGGTAGTTAATATTTCTAACCCTGAGAATCTTGATATTGACTTTGATTTTGAATTTGAGGAAACCAATGAAACTAGTGATGTAGATATTTTGGGGAGATATTTTGTTGTTGCCGATGGTGTAAATAGAGGTAGAGTTTTTTATTACCCCAAAGAAGGGTTCAAGCCATCGTGGGATGACACGACACCTATCGCGACGGTGGGAAACCAGGATGTGACATTGGCAATGCTAGAGGATCTTTCACCGACCAATTCATCCGTGTTTCATATAGTTTATGGGGAAAAAGATGGTGGCTTGATCGTCCGAAAGGGCGATAAATACGTTCGAACAGAGCCTCGCGGATTCCATGAATCACCTGGAAGAGCAAACCTGCTGGAATTGCTTCTCAAAGGGTCTAATCCTCAACGCACAACAGCAGCCAGACGATTGGTATTGGGAGCTGCAGGTGGTCTTTTGCTGACAATCATTCTGCTAAATGCACTCCTTTCTGGCTTGATTTTGCCAGTTGCCGATCGTGGTTTTTCTGCCAACGTGTTCTCATTATTGTTGGCTTATTTGATGGGCGGACATGGCCCGGTTGTGTTTGCCGAAGATGGGGCAGAAATCAAACGCGAAGGCCCCTTCAGGGATATTGGCCCTGGCTTCACGAAGGTTGATGCTGTCAGTGCTGTAGTTTTTGAGAAGACTGCCTTTCAGCCTGGATGCCTTGGGGGCCTGATAAGGGCACTCATGGGCGCTCACCCACGCGAGAAACTACGCATGCGCACTGAAGATGTTGGGGTTAACTTCACCCGTCCAGGCGAACGCGTGCGCGGTGTTGCCGATCTGCGAAAACAAATTCGCTTGAAACTTCAGGTCAAAGCGCATACGCGCGATGGCATCGAAGTCAATTGTATTGTCTTCGCCTTATTTACTTTAGGTGAGCCGCCCGATGTATACAAAATCACGTATTCAGGCGATGAAGAACCTGAAAATATTCAAGTTGTCAAAACTCGGTTCAAGAATCCCGAAAAAGATGAATGGAAATATCCAATTCAGGAAGTCGATGCCTTGGAGGATATACTTGATCCTGAGGACAAGCTCGATGCGCATCGCTTTGTGCAGGCATACCGCAGAAATGCAAGCATCGGCCCAGAAGACCCAGTAGACGAGCCAAATGGATGGCGCCCGTTTCGATTCTATGCCCAACGAGTATTTGCTGCAATTACAGCACGTCCCTTTGATGTTTTATTGGAAAGACGCGTTGATTACGCTGAAATCCCCCTCCATCTTACTGTAAACAAGTTCCGAGAAATGTTGGCCGAAAAGCTTTATGATCAGCTTTTTCTCCCTGATGATCCCGAGCCATATCCGCTGCAAGATTTTAGAAATCGCTTTCGGACATCGATGGTCAACCAGGGCATCCTGGCTTACGAATTTGTCGAACGCTTGGATGGAGAGCCAATCGAAGTCGGTCAACAGTTACAAGAAAGCATAATCTTTAAATACCCCGAACAGGAGTTTTCCGCCAGGAAAGTATTAAGATCGCGCGGTATTAAAGTTATTGCTACGGGATTTACTGAGTTGCGACCAAGCAGCCCCGATGTGCAAGGGCTATATTTATTTGATCGTTGGCGTGCTCCCTGGCAGCAGGAGGCTACAATCGTGCGGTCGGATCATGAGTTGCAAGCCATGCGCATGAAAAACCATGCCCGCGCCCAGGCTCAGCGCGATATGGTTTATGCGCTCTCAAAAATTTTGAATACACACGGGTACACTAAAGAAGCAATGGCGTTGCGCGTATTTCAGGCGTTAGAAGTTGCTGCTTCTGATCCCGCTACCCAACGCTTGCTGCCGGGAGATACTATCGAATTGCTAAGCAACCTGCGCAATATGCTTTTGCCGGACGAAGGTTCGTTTTTCTAAGGAATCCATTGTGTTGAGACGATATACCATTATCATAAATCCCTGGTTGGGTGGCAGATTAGCGGGCTTAGCCCGTCTCATGTTTGTAATTGTATTTGTGCTGGTTTTGGGAAGCATCGGCAGCGCACTGAACGAAGAATTCGATACGGCTATAATTATTGATGGCTGGTTGGGGCAACATGGCTTATTGCATGCCATTCCAGATTGGGGATTAGCGAGTCTCGCTTTTTTGGTGCGCAGCTACAGGTATTATTTGTTGGTTTTCCTTGGATTTGTGGGTATTTTTTACTTCGGCGCGCATTATCTTCGCTATATTCAAAATCTCGAAAACCTTGGTCTAGCGATGCGCTATTTGGGAGCTATGCTGTTTGCTTTCCGGTATCCACGTCTGACGATCCAGGATGGAGAGATGCAGCTTGATCCTGGCGAGACAAACTTACTCGAACGCATTGGAGGTCCAGGTTATTTGATCATTCAACCTGGCAGCCTAGTTTTATTGGAGGGTGCTGAAGGCGATATGCGCGTTTGTGGCGAGGGCTCTAATTTTATGACCCGCTTCGAGAAGATTCGTGAAGTTACTAATTTGGACGACCGGCAGGGTTTCATCAAATCTACGATTGGCACCACAAAAGATGGGATTACGATAAAAGTGAGGAATGTCAATTATGGGTACAGGTTGCGGACTGGACGCATGTTCAGTGAAGCCGCCCGCCAGGATCCAGACGCTCCTTATCCTTTTTCGTACCGGGCAGTGTTGAGTAAGGCTTTTGGTCGCTCAGTTGGTGCGTTCCGAATAACACCCTGGCACGATATGGTAAATATCGCTGTAGATGCTGCCATTATTGACTATATCCGTGCTAACCAGTTTGATATCGTCACCGCACCAAAATTTGATCGTGAGACAGCGCGTGTTGAGATTGCTCAACGTGTCAATTCTCCGCCAATTCGCAACCGTTTGAGAGGCGTGGGCGCAGAACTGCTGTGGATTGATATGGGGCACTTCGAAGTTGTTGACCAACGAATTGATGAGCAGCGTGTTGAGACATGGGGGGCGAAATGGTCCGGGCTTGCAGAAGTGAAGCGAGCCTTTGGTGATGCCAAGCGAACATCCTATCTGGAACTGGGACGTGCTGAAGCACAAGCTGAAATATTGATGAGTATTATGTCGGTCTTCGATGAAATCGGTGGCCCACAAAATAATAAAGAAACCATACGGGCGATTATACTTTCGCGCACCGCGCAATTAATTGAAGGGATGACGGATCGTGGATTATTGACGGGGGGGTCTTCAGATGAGTTGCCCCCTCCTTCGCAATAGAATAGTGGGTTGACTGCGTTGGAGAATGTATTATGATCACTGTTTCAAAAGCACATGATTGCCTGAATGAATTTCATCCTAAAAATGAAAAAACCTATTTGGGTCCAACGATGTTGGAATTAAAGAAAGATTTGAAAGAAGCTTTCAGAGATGATGATTTTGCCACTGTATGGAAATTAGTAGAGCGACTTCCTATTGTAAGTGATGCTTATGGAGTAAGCAATGAAATGGCAGAGACACGTGTGATTTGTGCGTGTGTAATCTGCAGTATGGGTAATTTTAAAAAAACATCTGATTTGTTGAAGGAGGCAGCAGGATATTACTATTCATCTTTTCATCAAGAAGCCATGGTGCGTTGGATGTTGGGATGCATCTATTGGCAGATATCGGGTCGAGAGAATGATGCAATAAAAACATGGCGCAATAGTATTCGTATTTTTGATAACATTCCAAAGTATGATAGATTTTTATCTCTCGCTGAGATTGAATGGTATAAGAAGTGGGTTAAAGAAATGCGGGAAGATCTGCGGACTGTGACAGAGAAAAAAGAAAAGCGAGTTTTATTGATTAAACCTAAGCTAGTGTCTCCAAGTGATGACAACGATTATGATGAAGTAAATGGGAATGATGATCCTAGAAATGATCTTCCGCCATTTAATATTGATGAGATCCCTGACGTGAAAGACTTAACGGAATTAACCGATGGTGAAATTGTTTGGTATCGAGATGATGCTAGGAAAGAATTTCCTCATATGGGCAAAATCCGAGCCGGAGATTTCGATCACCGTGGAGTGGAGGAATTGAGCGAGTTTATTTCTGATGTTGGAGAATTGATTGAATGGGATTATCGGTGTTTTGTATTTTCGGAAGATAAACAAGTAAAAATAGCTGCATCAGCAACATACTATACATTGGAAGTGATTGGTCATAGCATGAATGATGCTGGTATTGATGATAAAGACATCGTTTTGATCCATTATCAGCCAAATGCAGACAGCGGAGATATTGTCGCTGGCGAAGTTGTTGATTTTGATGATTCGGTTAGTTTAAAAAGATTCCAGCGTGCAAACGGGAAGATAGAATTGAAGCCTGAGTCATTAGTAGATGGCTTTGACATACACGAGTTTACTAAAGAAAATGAAGGTTTTTATGTGCGTGGAAAGGTATTAGCAGTATTCAAATCAAATAAGTTACATAAAGAAAAATTTAAACTTCAGACAAAAGATGAGATAGAAAGGGCTTTGGTGCATAAATCCGAAAGGCAGCTATAATAGGCGCAATGATTTTCT
>CAZLNX010000410.1:0-5315 GCA_964560795.1 uncultured Anaerolineales bacterium
CAGAAAATCATTGCGCCTATTATAGCTGCCTTTCGGATTTATGCACCAAAGCCAGTCTAAATGAGGAGTTTGGATCATAGTTTCTCGTATGGCAAAGGGGTGCGGTTTGAACTCAATTCAATAATAGTTGACTAAAGAATTAAGTCAAGCACACTAATTTATTTTTTCTCTGCGCCATTTTCGCCTCAGCGCTTTTGCGATAATAACTTGGATTTTCCCCTGCCTGAGTACCAAATTTAGGGTACACTTTGTATCGTTGAAACTTTGTTGAAATCATTAGGAGGTAAGGCATGCAACCCCCTCAATTTAAAGATTTGAATCTCCCCTCTCGAACATTGTTAGGCCCTGGGCCCAGCATGGTACCGCCGCGCGTCTTACGCGCTCTGGCCCAACCACCAGTTGGATATCTTGATCCCGAGATCGTCGTTGTGATGGATGAACTAAAGCAGTTATTACGTTATACCTTCAGGACAAAGAATGAATTTACCATTCCCATCTCTGGGACAGGTACTGCCGGAATGGAAACGGCAATCGCCAATTTTGTTGAGCCAGGCGACCGCGTTTTAACAGCCATCAATGGTTTCTTTGGCGAGCGCCTTGCCGATATGGCCTCCCGTTATGGCGCTCAAGTAGAGCGTCTCGAACGTCCCTGGGGAGAAGTTTTCACTCCCGAGGAATTTGACGCCGCGCTCAAAGATGGTGGTTATAAGCTGGTAACTTTGGTGCACGGTGAAACATCGACTGGTACTGTGCAAACGCGAGTCGATGAGATTGCCGAGGTAGTCCATCGTCATGGCGCGCTGCTGATACTAGATACAGTTGCATCCTTGGGTGGTGTGCCCATCGATGTTGACGGCTGGGATGTCGATATCTGTTACAGTGGATCGCAAAAATGTCTCTCCGCCCCACCAGGGTTAGCGCCCTTCACAGCCAATGCTCGTGCCATGGATGTTTTCCATCAACGAAAGACTCGCGTGACCAATTGGTATTTGGACATTAGTGGTCTCTCGAAATATTGGCTAGAGCCGCATGCATATCATCACACCGGCCCAATCAATATGTTCTATGCGCTGCGTGAGGCCCTACGGCTGGTGGCTGAAGAGGGAATCGAACACTGCTGGGCGAGGCATCGATCTGTTGCTGAAGATCTTTGGGAAGGCCTGGAGAAGCTTGGTTTGCCGCCGAGAGTTCCCATGGATTATCGGATGCCTTCGCTGACCACACCACAATTACCTGAAAATCTGGAAGAAGCAGCGATTCGTAAACAGCTTTTGGAAAATTATAATATTGAGATTGCTGGCGGCTTTGGCCCACTAGCAGGGCAAATCTGGCGCATCGGCTTGATGGGCTATAGCGCTCGCCGCGAGAACGTCACCCTATTGTTGGCCGCGTTGGGAGAGTTACTCTAAACTTGTCCAATTGAAATCTCTATGGCACAATAAATCGACTATTCAACTATCACCTTTAACCTCTAACTCCTAACTCGCATGTCTCGTTGGATCGGTTTCATCATCGCAATACTTGTCGGTATCGGCCTTGGTCTGTTATATGGCTGGGTGGTAAGCCCTGTAGATTATGTCGATACCACACCCGAGAGCCTTCGGCAGGATTATCAGGCTGATTATGTACTCATGGTAGCTGAAACCTACCAGCTTGAGCGTGACCCAGCATTGGCTGTGGCACGCCTAACGTTTATTGGTGAGGGAAATCCTTCTTTGATTGTGCTGAACGCGATTAATTTTGCAAAAGAGGTGGGGTATTCTCAGTCGGACCAGGCCAGACTCCAACTGTTGTTGGAAGGTGTTGAAATGTTTTCGGATAGCTCCCAGGGAGAAACGCCATGACTCGAGAAAGTCGCGGCCCCTGGTATCTGCTGACTGGGGTAGTGTTGGGTTTCATTGTGGGATTGTTATACACCTGGGTGTTTTCCCCGGCGGAGTATGTCGATACCCATCCCGATGCCTTGCGATCTGATTACAAAGATGCCTACCGCGCGGCTATTGCCGCGGCCTATTCCGTCACCGAAGATATGACCCGCGCCAAAGCCCGTCTGGCGCTTTTAGATGAAGAAGACTCTGCTAGCATCCTTGCCGCTCAGAGTCAGCGATATCTAGCAGATGGTTATTCCTACGATGCTGCTCTGGCATTGGCTAGGTTGTCGGCGGCTTTGGGGGAAGTTCCCGAACCCGCACCGCGCACGGCAACATCAATGCCAGTTCCTTCAGATACACCATTGCCAGAAAACACGCCAACGTCAGAGATCACCGCGACTGAAGAGATCGAGTCGACTGCATCGGAGACAGTAGAATCATCAAATGAGACGACCACCCCCGAGGAGAGCGGGGAAGGCCTGCCCACACTTACGCCGACTCTCTCATCAACACCCACCCAAACTCGTACGCCAATTCTCACTTTTACGCCGCTTCCAACTCGTACGCCTACTCCTACGCTGGCACCTCCCTTTGTAATGCGCGAGCAAGCCCTGGTTTGTGATCAGGAAATGGGCGATTCACTTACCCAAATTTTTGTGCAAAATGCCATTGGTGAAGGGATCCCTGGTGTGGAGATCATCATTCACTGGGATGGTCAGGAAGAGCACTTTTTCACCGGCCTGAAACCTGAGTTAGGTTGGGGATATGCAGATTTCTCAATGACGCCCGAAACTAGCTATACGTTGAATATTGGTGAGGGTGGCGAAGCAGTGGAATTGTTTGTGCCGGAGTGTTCCGACGATCAGGGGGAGCGCTATTGGGGTGGTTGGCGGTTGATCTTTGCGCATCCCTAAAGATTGGGGATGCTTGAATAAAATCTCTCATTGTTAAAAAATCTGTTGTTGCAGACACGATCATTGAAGTAATTAGAGATTGTGATAAACTTGGCCGATTTTTGATTAGATAAGGATTTCTCTATGATAGCAGCAACAATTGTTTCAGCAGCCTATATCGCTTTCCAGATGATGGCCGATGTTGCCAGCTTGCGTATCGTAATGATCGCTGGGTTTTCTATCGACGCGGGCACGTTTGTTTATCCCTTTACTTTCACCTTGCGAGATTTGGTACACAAAACTGCTGGGATCAAGGCTTCTCGTGTATTGATTGTGACCGCCGCGGTTTTGAACTTGCTCATGGCTGGTCTGTTCTGGTTGACATCTATACTGCCCCCAGACCTGGCCGTTGGCCCTCAAGAAGCTTTTGGGCAGGTTCTCTCTCCTGTGTGGCGGATTGTCTTCGCCTCAATTGTCGCCGAAGTTATCGCAGAACTGGTCGATACCGAGGGGTATCGCTTGTGGGTGGAGAAGGTCACGCACAAATACGAGTGGGCGCGTGTATTAGTAAGCAATGCTTTTAGCATCCCCTTGGACAGCTTACTCTTTAGCTGGCTGGCTTTTGGTGGAGTGCTCCCAAACGCCGTGGTTTGGTCAATTTTTGTAAGCAATGTGATCATCAAAGGGATCACCACGTTGGTGAGTTTACCGGGAATCTATTTGGTAAAAGAGCGCCCTCAAGCATAGTCAATTTGATGATAACAAAGGAAGGAAACAATGATACCTCTTCGTGATGAAATCCCCACCCGCAGAGTACCCATTGTCAATTATGCATTGATTGCTGCCAACGTGTTGGTGTATCTGTTTCAGAGCATGTTGGGCGCTCAAGAGCAGTCTATGGTGTATGAATTTGCCCTGATCCCTTTCCAATTTACTAGCAGCCTGAGCCTGGACGATATCAGCGACATCTTCACCAGTATGTTTATGCATGCCGGATTGGCACATATCGGCGGCAATATGCTGTATCTTTGGATTTTCGGTGACAACGTTGAAGACCGCATGGGGCGCGGCCGTTACATCATTTTTTATCTGATTGGTGGTTTGGTGGCTTCCCTGGCACATATTTTCACCAATCCTGCTTCTCAGATCCCCACGGTGGGGGCTAGCGGAGCTATCGCTGCGGTTTTAGGCGCGTATCTGGTGCTCTACCCCCAAAGCCGAGTGCTGACGTTGGTGCCCTTGGGATTCTTTATCCGCATGTCAATGCTGCCAGCAGCCCTGGTGCTGGGTTTATGGTTCGTGCTGCAGTTCTTCTCAGGGGTGATTTCATTGGGTGGTCCCGATGTGGGTGGTGTGGCCTTTTGGGCGCATATCGGTGGTTTTGTGGCAGGGGCGGTACTGGCAAAACTCTTTGCCAAACCCGAAGAACCATCCTATCTGATTCACTGGTAGCGAGCCGAAAACTATACGTCAAGCCAGGCCTGGATAGCGCCTAATTTGCCCACAATACGCGCACCGGCCTGGTTCCCTGCTTCAATGGCTGTGCGGAATTCTTCCCCACGGCAAAGGGCGGCGAGGTAACCAGCCGCGAATGCATCACCAGCGCCAGTGGTGTCGACCACATCAACTTTGGGGGCAGGAATATGTCCGGAGAAAACATCACCTACGATATAGCATCCTTTTTCACCGAGTTTGACGATGATGTTTGCAGCGCCGCGATCCTTCAACGCGCGGGCAGCCTGTTCAGGGCGGCGAATTTCTGTCATGCGAAAGGCTTCGAAAGCGTTGCACAAGAAATAGTCGATATGGGGCATTGCTTTCCATAGGTAGTTGCGCAAATTTGGGTCATCCATGCGTATATTGAAAACAACGTCCAATGATGTGATCAGACCGAGTTTTTTCGCTTCGGATAGTTTTTGTGTTAGGTTGCCATCAAACAAACCAGGTAGCACGAAGAACCCCGCTACATGTAGAAAGCGTGCGCCAGAGGATGCCAGGGTAGGAATATCAAGCGCTTCTGCTGTTAATTTGCCATTAGCTCCTGGCGTGTGTACGAAACGCGGCTGGAAATCGCTATCGACCAATCCTACACTGACAGCTGTTGGAGTATCAGTGCTGCGCTGCACGAAACTCGTTTCTACCCCAATTCTGTTCCAGTATTGAAATAGCAATTCAGCAGAGTCGTCGTCTCCGGTTTGGGCGACTAGCCCTGTAGGGATACCCAGCGCTGCTAGCCCAATGGCTACATTTGAAGCGCACCCACCGGGTGAAACCACGGCTTTTTCGAAGGAAATCGATTCTCTTCGGGGAACATCATTTACGGGGAAACAAATTACATCCAGGGTGACATTGCCAAAGACAACTGTCTGCATAATTGCCTCTTTTTCATTGCTGCTTGGTTGAGTGAGATAGTTATACCATGGTAGAGAAAGGTACTTCTTATTCCCCCCTAACATAAATGCAAATGCCGAATCAGGCATATTTCTTGCATTAAGGTACTTGGATTCAAGTATCAAGTGCAACTGAGTGATGGATGAGAAAATACCATTGC
>CAZLNX010000411.1:0-5315 GCA_964560795.1 uncultured Anaerolineales bacterium
AAACCAACGGTGAGGCGGATGGTTTGCGAGAAGCCTTGCTGGCCACGCAAGATTTCGAGGGTGTACAAAGCTTGATCTCATTCAATCCCTATGGTGATGTCGAATCTGATTTGTATATTGCCCAAGTTAAAGATGGGCAGTTTATGATTATCAGCACACTAGGGAAATAAGGCCTAGGTGTGAGAGTAAGATAATGGATCACATTCCATCCCTACGCAGTACTCTGATTCGGCAAACCACAATCCCGGCTATGGTGATTTTAGCAACGATGGTGATTGTGATACTGGTTGGAGCACTCACTGTTAAAAACGAAATTTCTGCCCGACAAAAACAGGCCATTGATAATCTTGCCCAACAAAGTGAAAAATACTTGCTGGAGACAGAGAATTTATTGCATGCTGTTGCCATATCAATTACTGAAATTTCGTCTGAGCGCCAGGTTGCTTTATTGGCCCAAGTTCGCGCAAACTTTCCACGCTTTTCAAGCGTATTCCTGCTTGATGAGAATGGCCGAGTAATTGTAGAGGACACCGATACGACTTCTCTTTTGAGATTAGATATGTCGGGGGAGTCCTATTATAAGCATGCCAAGGAGTCATCTGGTGTGTATTTCTCTGACCCGTTTGTTTCTCTAGCATCTCAACTGGTTTCGATTACAGCTGCGCATCCCATCTACGAAAATGGGGAGTTACAAGGAATAGTGGTAGGTGAACTGAACTTGACATTGCTTCAAGATTCAATCAAGAAAATTTACGCCGGAGATGATGCGGAGTCCTTCATTGTAGATAATCGGGGCACTTTGATTGTTCATCCAAATCAGCAATGGGTACAAGAGCAGCGAAATTTAGGGGATTTCCCAATCATTAGAGATGCTCTTTCTGGTATTGAACAGTCGGACCAATATTACGACAACCATCTTGGTGTACGGGTTATCGGCAGCGTGAAGCCAATGATGAATAACTGGACTGTGGTGACCATACAGCCGACACAGACGGCCAACAGGCCTATTTATTTGATGGCGATCGTATCTGGAGTAGCTTTCAGCATCAGCATGGTTGTTTTCTTCTCTATGCAACGCGCAAGCGGAATGAAGATTACAGCTCCAATCTCAACCTTAGCAGAGAGAGCTGACACACTGGCTCGCAGCCCGTACGAACCGATGCCTTTTGAACAAATGGGTAATTTCAAAGAGATTTATACGCTGAGCCAAAGTTTCGATCAGATGGCTACAGAACTACATGAGCGTGACCGCCATCTCGAAGAACAAGTAGCCGCTCGTACAGTTGAAGTCCAAGAAAAAGCCCAGGAATTAGAAACAGCCAACCAGGTTCTCAGGCAAAAAACCCTGGATCTAGCATTAATCAATGATGTTAACTCCGCCATTTTGCGAGGTGACAATTTGACCGAAGTCATCACCGAATTTACCGAAAAGACGCGGGCAATGTATGCTGATTCCAGCAATGCAGGAGCGGCCGTCTTCTTATTGAGTGAGGATGGGCAGCAATTGGTCATGCAGAATATCCCCCTCAGCCAGGAACGTTACGAGAAAATCGAGCGATTATTTGGAAAGGGTTTACCTGTAATTCACATTCCCCTCACAAACGGGAATTTACACCAGCAGGTAATGCAGGACAGAAAACCCCGCTTATTTTCTGAAAAGGATAAGATCGACCAGTGGTTCCGCGATTTCATCAATGAAACCTGGATCAAACAGCCCTGGTTGCTAAAACAGGCGCGCAAACTAGCCCCCCAGGTAAGTATTATTATCGGCTTGCAATCCCTGATGGCCGTACCCTTATACGTTGGCACTGATCCCATCGGCTTGATGGACATTACCAGTGAGAACTCTTTCACACCCGAAGATTTGCGCCGAAACGAGTTAGTGGCAAACCAACTGGCAGTCGCGATCCAACGCACGTTAGATAATGAGAAAATTCGAGCTTTGAAGGAATTCAATGAGGGCATCGTGCAGACCGTACCCGGTGCAATTGTGGTCAATGACTTCGAAGGAATCTATACATTCGTCAACCCTGCGGCAGTAGATCTATTGGGATATCAACCTGAGGAATTGGTTGGTAAGCACTGGGAGATAATTTATCCTCCAGACCAGCGCGCCTTGGTTTACTCCGCAGACGAGCGGCGATCTTTGGGCGTAGCCGATTCTTACGAAGCAGACCTGCTGCACAAAAATGGGAAGCGTATTCCTGTCCTGATCAACGGCAGCCCACGCCACGATCCCCACAACGGGGAATATTTGGGCACTTTAACGGTTATTACAGACATCTCGGAGCGTGTTTGGGCGGAGGTGGCTCTGAAGCGAAATGCTATCGAACTGGAACGCTCCAACCAGGATTTAGAACGATTTGCCTACATTTCTTCTCATGACTTACAAGAACCCTTGCGTAAAATCCAGGCCTTTGGTGACCGGCTGCGCTCGAAATACGGAGATACGCTCGAAGAAAGTGGCATCGATTACCTTTTGCGCATACAAGAAGCTGCCCGGCGAGGCCAGGAAATGGTAGAAGATCTGTTGGTGTATTCCCGAGTTTCTACCCGCGGAGACGATTTCGATGTAATCAATCTCAATCAAGTAGTCCTTGAAGTGCTGGAAGAACTAAAAAACAGTATTGAATTATCCGCAGCCAAAGTATCGGCAGGCGTACTGCCAACGATTAGTGCTGACCCTTCTCAGATGCGTCAATTATTGCATCACCTGATCGACAACGCCATCAAGTTCCAACGCCCAGAGGAGCATCCTTTGATTCGCATTTTCGGCGAGGAGAAAGACCAGGATCACGTCATATTATCAGTGAGTGATAACGGCATCGGGTTCGAAGAACAATATCTCGAAAAGATATTCCAGCCCTTCCAGCGCCTCCATGGACGACAAGAGTACACTGGCAGTGGAATTGGACTCGCTATCTGCCACAAGATCGTCGAGCGGCATGATGGTTCGATCACTGCGTCCAGCGTCCAAGGAAAAGGTTCTACTTTTTCTATCACACTTCCCATTCGAAATGGAAGCATTCACAAGGAGTAATGTTGAATGACCAAAAATAAACCCATAGTTATTCTTATGGCAGAGGATGACCCCGACGACCGCTTGCTCACCGAGGAAGCACTGGAAGAAAGCCGCTTGGCCAATGAGCTGCACTTTGTTAATGATGGCGTTGAACTCCTAGATTATCTCATGAAACGGGGTGAGTATTCCAAAGGACACGCTCCAAGACCGGGGTTGATTCTGCTTGATTTGAATATGCCACGCCTCGATGGGAGGGAAGCCCTAGAAGAAGTCAAAGCCGACCCTGACCTTCGCAGCATCCCTATCGTCGTACTGACTACTTCCAAGGCGGAAGAAGATATTCTGCGTAGTTACCAATTAGGTGTAAGCGGCTTCATCACAAAGCCAGTCAGCTTTCAAGGCCTGGTCGATGTGATGCATAGCTTGGGAAAATACTGGTTTCAGATTTTGGAGCTGCCAAAGCAATAAGAAAAGATTATGTATTGGTCAATAGTAGTTTGAACACTTTTTTTCACAGCGGAGACGCAGAAACACAGAGATTCTCACTCTTGCTTGAGAAAAACTCTGCGAACGGGCGTTCTTTGCTCGCCTTTGCGCCTCTGTGGTGTTCAATCTTCTGTTGATGATTACCTTTTTATTGGATAAATCAAAGTTCGTAAAAATAAGTGTGAAATGATGAACGCCAAAAAAATTCAGATATTACTAATTGAGGACGATGAAGGGGATTTTGTCCTCACCAAGGAAATGCTCTATGATGCCTATGGAAAGCATTTCATCTTAGATTGGGCCTCATCCTACCAGGATGGTTTGGCAATGATGGCCGAGGCAGATTATGACATCTATCTGGTTGACTACCGCTTAGGAGCCTACAGTGGACTGGATCTGGCCCAGGTGGCTATTGCTGAAGGCTACGATACACCCATCATTTTACTCACTGGCCAGAGTGCACGCGAAGTTGACTTGGCTGCAATGGAAACCGGAGTGGCTGATTACTTAATCAAAGGCGAGGTCACTGGCAGTATGCTTGAGCGATCCATCCGCTATGCCATCGAACGCCACCGCAATGAAGAACAACTCCGTTTACAGGCCCGGATGTTGGAGGTAACCGCCAATGCGATTGTAATCACCGATGCCGATGGGATCATTTCCTGGGTCAACCCGGCATTCACCAAACTGACAGGCTACAAAGCAGTGGAGGCCATTGGCCAAAGCCCACGAATTCTAAATTCAGGTGTTCATGATCCCACCTTCTATGAAGAATTGTGGCGATCGATTACCAGGGGAGATTTCTGGCAAGGTGAAATAATCAACAAACGCAAAGACGGCAGCCTCTATGCGGAGGAGATGACCATCACACCGGTATTGGGAGTGGGTGGAGAGGTCGATCAATTCATCGCTATCAAACAAGATATCTCTGAGCGAAAAATGGTAGAGGACTCGCTGCGCGAATCCGAAACTCGCTATCGCAGCATATTCGAAACTTCTCAAGATGCGCTGGTCATCCTCGATTTAAACGGAATTATCAAGGACGCCAACCCAATGATGAGTAAGGTGTATGGTTATGATCACGACGAACTCATTGGAAAGTCCGCCAAGACGTTCGTCCACCCAGACTACCACCATGCAGTTACATCATTCTTCAAGAGCGTAACATCTAACGAATCCTTTCAGGGGAACACGGTGGATGTCCGAAAAGATGGTTCTACCTTCTATACAGACGTACGCGGCTCCTTTTACACGGTGGGAGAAGAACCTCTGCTGTTAGCGGTGATTCGCGATATTACCGAAGAAAAACTGATCCGTCAGGCTGAAAATGAACAGCGCATTCTGGCTGAAGCCCTGCGTGAAACGGCAGAGATGCTTAACAGCACCCTGGATATTAATGAGATTTTTGATCATGTTCTTGATAATGTTGACCGGGTTGTCCCGCATGACGCATCCAATATTCGAATATTCCAAGATGGTATTGCAGAAGTTGTCAGCCAACGAGGGTATGTTCATCGTGGTATTGAAGATTGGATAAGCAATCTTAAGATTGATATATGGAAAATTCCAAACCTCCAAACTATGTCTGAAAACCTTCATCCATTTCTGATACCCGATACATCAGTTGATCCTACATGGGTGCAATTCCCCGAAACAAGCTGGATAAAATCATATTTAGCAGTTCCAATCCGACGGGATGGAACTGCAATCGGTGTAATTAGTTTGGATAGCGAAACACCAAATTTCTTTAAGGAAGATCACGCCATTCGCTTACAGGCTTTCGCAGATCAGGTATCGGTTGCCATGG
>CAZLNX010000412.1:0-5300 GCA_964560795.1 uncultured Anaerolineales bacterium
CGCTGGTTGAACGCAAATCCCGCTTCACTCTCTTGAAACAAGTTGCTCGCCGAACGGCTGCGGCGGTTGAAGATGCCATCCTTGATTTATTGACACCTTACCAGGAAGTCACACATACAATCACTTTCGATAATGGCAAAGAATTCGCCAACCACCAGAACATCGCTGAGAAACTTCAGGCTGATATGTATTTTGCTCACCCATATGCTGCCTGGGAACGTGGCACAAATGAGAATACCAATGGACTTGTTCGCCAGTACTTTCCAAAAGGATCAGACTTCTTATCCATCACCGATGACCAAATTTCATTTGTTAAAGAACGTTTGAATGGTCGCCCTAGGAAATGCCTTGACTTCCAACCACCTACAATGGTATTTTCTCAATATTCAACCAGTTGCACTTGATACTTGAATCCAAGTTGTCAATTGTGTAATAAATGCGCTACAATAGTACTGGAGAGCTATATCAGTGCTTTAGAACGAGGTGTGTCATGAACCCATCTGCTGAAATTGATGATCGCTTACAAAATTTGATCGCAGTATTGATCCTAATCGCTTCCATCGTTGGCACTTTGTTAGCCTGGCGTGCATCGGTTGCTGGAAACCAGGCTAGGGGCGCGGATGCTGTGGGTCTCAGAGCCAGCCTGAATGCCGCCGATGGGCGAATTGTCAATGCAGTCTATGTGTATGATCACTACCGGGCCTATACCACGTATCGACGTAATTATGAAGAAGCGCTGCTGCTGGATGAGCACCTGAATTCTGCTAACCCTGCGGACGATCCTGTTGTATCAGACCAACTGGAGCACCTGCGTGAGCAAAGAGCGCTCACGGCTGAAAGCATGCGCTGGTATTTCCCGGGACAATATTTGAATGGAGATGGCAGCTATGACATGCAGCGCGAATGGGGCGAATTATTTGCCACAACCAGCAGAAATCGGGATACTAACGCAGCGGGGTATTTTGAAAGGTCAGATCGATTTTGGACAAAATCGTACCTGATGATTGCCATCTTCATTCTGCAGGTGGTGGTGCTGGCATTTCTCACCTTGGCAAAGCTGGTTCATATCAGCCGGTTCACCCTTCGAAAGGCCTTGCTGGGAGTGGGTATGCTCTGTCTTGTACTGAGTATTGCTGCTGGGATCTATGTGGAATTTGGCATAGGATGATGAGGCGGTGACGAAAGTGAGATCACACATCAGAGCGCCTATCTTTCGGGGGGAACCTTTCGATTACAACGTGGCGATATTGGCCGCGTTGATTGCGGTACTGGTCGCGGCGTGCAATCTACTCAGAACGGGCGCATATGTTGAGTTGGGTCTTGCCAGTCGAAATGCGCAGCTGTATGCGGTTCAATCCGTAGAGGTCAAAGCTACAGGGGCTATCAAGGCTGGTTACGCGTATTATGAGCATTTTCCTATGTGGGAGGAACTGGATACGGTGGTGAATATCGCCAATTCGTTGGGGGACGAGGGAACCTATGAACGCTCTCGGATACTGCGTGATCGTTTGACTTCTTTGAACCCTTTGTTAGAAGCACCCTATTTCGATATCGAAGCATGGGATGCCCGAGAAGGAGATTGGTGGCCTGATATTTGGGCTTACGAAGCCGACACATACGTTGTTGAATCAACAGCATTGATGGAAAAGTCAGCCAATGCCCTTTATCTCAAATCTGCCTGGGATAACAAGTTTGATGCCTATGTCAACCAGATGATCTTGTTGGCAACGGCTTTGTTCTTTTTGGGTGTTTCAAAGATCATCGTCGGCCAGTTGCGCTGGGGGTTCGTCGGTGTCAGCGGGTTCGTCGCTGTAGGGACCCTGACGTGGATGGCTATCGTCTTTATGACCCCGATTAACGGAATCCCCGAGGAAGCCATTAATGCCTATGCCCAAGGTGTTGGTCTGGAATGGCAAGGCGATAATAAGGCAGGAGTTGCTGAATTTGATCGTGCTCTGGAGATCGCTCCTGATTACGTCAGCGCCTATCTGGAGCGCGCTACGGCCAACCATATTCTCGGCAATCTTGATCAGGCAGAGTTGGATTATGTGAAAGCATTGTCCTTCGAATCGACGAATTCGGTTACCGCCTGGAACAACCTGGGGGTGGCATATTATTACCAAGGTCGTTTCGATGAAGCGATCCAAGCGTATCAAGCAGCTGTCGAGGCCGATCTCGCTGAACCTATTTTGGAATTCAATCTAGCCCTGGCGTATCTGGCAAGTGGCAATCTCGAAGGAGCGCATGCGGGCTACAAACTTGGCGTCAACAAGGCAGCGAATTGGGTGAAGGATGCCTTATCAGAAGGTGAAAGACCCCCTTCCTATGTGTGGTATGTGCTGAATTCGGTGCGGAGGAACCTGGAAGATTTACGAGATTGCATGATCGGAGTGGCTGGTCCCGCTGATATGCTGTGTGAGGGCGCGCCGCCAATTGAGTCCCTGACCATCAGCAATGCCGCGCTGGAGATGGCCGAGAGGGTCGATCAAACCCTCAAGGAAGTGGTTGTAGCTTTGGAGTATACGGCAGATCTGCCAAGTGATGTCCCTGCGGCAAAAATTGCAGATTTGGTTTTCGACGCCAAGAAGCAGTATGAAACAGAATCTGGAAGTATGTTCTCAGGCGATATCAGTGAGATGGTTGTGTCCTATCGATTTGAAGGTATGCAGGATGGCCAATTGTTCATCTCCAAAATCTATCTCGATAAGGAAGAACTCATTTCCTCGCGAGTGATAGAAGCGTGGAACCGGGGTTCATCAGGGGATGCTGACTTCAAGATTGTGGTGGGAGGGGATAACACTTTGTGGTGGGGCGATTACCGCGTCGACATATTTGTCGACTCGCATTTGGTAGCACAGGGGGAGTTCATCATCGAAGAGTAGATAGTTGTCCTGATTATTCTAGCTCAATGCGAAGAACCACCTTTGTTGAATGAGGTGGTTCTTTTGATTAGAAACTAATCCTTATCTTTCTTCTTCTTGGATTTCTTTTTCTTAGATTTCTTCGGTTTTGATGAATCTTTCCTGGGTTTCTTAGAGTCTTTATCTGGCTTCGTACCTCGGTTGGGATCAATAATAGACATGGTCACTCCTTTGGCAGCAGAAAAAATGGCGTATTGAAATCTTATCATATCTGCGTTTTTGATATTAAACTGGTATCGGCGCGATGACCTGTGAGGAGACGAACATCCAGGTCACAATAGCGGCATTGAGTATGGCACCGACATAGGGCCGCCCGGTGAGTTGATAGAACCAGGTCGAGATGGGTACTACCATAATCAACACGCCGATGATGTGGAACAGGCTCATAGTGAAGTTGGCCAGCATGCCTCCCGGTCCAACAAAAGGGATCACGCCTACTGTAAAAATGGGAATGTATTGAATGAGCATAAACGCGATCAGGGGGACGATCAGGGCCAGGGTGTTGGCCTGAGACCAGGCCCAGAAAGTTTTGAACAAGCCAGCCTTCTTAGGCAAGCGTAGTTGGCCGTGTAAAAAAAATCCCATCAGTACAAACCCAATCAATAAGAAGGGGAAATAAAGCAACCACATACCAAATCGATAGAGCGTCAAGTCGCTGGCAAAGGGAAAGATAAAACGGTAATCGACGATGAAGATCTGCTCCAATATATGCTCAAGCAGATAGGAATATCCGAACAGGATCAAGGCAAAGATGGCAGATTTTCCAACTTGGCCCCAATCAAGGGTAAAACGATCTGAGTGAAAAGAGATCCCCAAGTCAGCCCAGGTTAGGCCGGCATCCCTGTGGCGGCGCTTGAACCAGCCGCGTAAGATCAAGAAGCCGATCACGTTGACCCACAAGAACCACCACACAGTGCCATTGACCAGCATCATGGGGAAGACTTTGTCAATCTGGACAACGTAGATGTGAATGGCGAACAGCACCAAGATGATGGGCAGGTAGATCCACATTAGAAAACCGTTGATGGTGGCATGTTTGATGAATTCTTTGGTGGTGCAGCTATGGGTATCAGAAATTTCGGTGACCAAGGGTGAAAAATACTTTGTCCTAAGCAAGAACAACCCCAAGGGCAATATTGATGCCAACCCAGCCAGCATGGCTACCAGGGTGGCGTACTCTTTTATCTCCCAGGTTTGGCTTTGGGAGTCGATCCAGTATGCAGGCGAGGGGTTCAAAGATTCTCGCATCCACTCTACGGCGGAAGCAACTCCCTCTCTGCTGTGTGACTCTTTGAGATGAATCACTGGAAGCAGAACCACCTTGCGGGCGGAGCCATCAGCAAAACTCCCATAGCTCACGCCAAACTCCGGGTCAGATTCTGGAAAGGCGGCTTGTGATGCAGGGCTGCTCATCCATTCGGCTTCGACATCATTTGTGCCAGTCATGCGCTCTCGGTATTCGTCATATTTACCGAAGATCATCAGCATGTTTTGGGGCGAGGTTAGTGAGGCATCGTCGCGGTAGGCAAACCCAGAGATCACCAACGCTTTGACTGTGGGATCGTCCAGGGCGATATTGTAGACCATCTCCGCCCCCAAGCTGTGACCCATCAGCCCCACGGAATCAACATCCACGTAGGGCAGAGATTTAAGATACTCAAAGGAAGTCCGTCCCCCGAAAGTATCGTCGTAATCTGACTCATCGATGTCGCCCAGATTTCCCGAATTGCCACGCCCGATAGCATCAATTTCTAGAACAACGAAACCTCGTCGGGCTATCTCAATGGCGTAGGCGTCGCTGGTCTCGCGGTTGTTCTGATAACCGTGGATATAAACTACACCCGGCGCGGGATTCTCGGAATCTGCATCGACCGGCTTGAACAGCTTGGCACGGACGTGAATCCCGTTGTAGTTATCAAAGGTAACATTGTTGACTTCCAGGCGCCCGAAATCGCGCTGCACACCCCAGGCGGTGATATCAGCTGCTAGCAGTATGATGAGACAAACTAAAAAGGCCAGCCACGCCTTGCTGCGGTGGGTTGGGTCTAATAGCTTCGATGTATCCATTACGGCCTCCATTCGAAATGTTTAGTGAGACGCTGATCAATTCTTCCCCACATTCAAATTATACCGTTTGCTTTAGGCGCCTGGCGGCTTTGATCCTTAACTTTGCCTGCCAATAATCACCGAACTGAATTCAACCTCGCAACCCGGCCTCAAATCTTTTCGACTATTTCTACCTAATCCGATTATCTGACTTTTCGCGCCGCTTACTCTCCGGCCGCACGCCGGGTCGCCTACGAGCGGAGTTAGGCCACAGGTAAAATATTTATTAGTATTCCCAGAATACCCACCAGCTTGCTGGTGGGATGAATGGGT
>CAZLNX010000413.1:0-5277 GCA_964560795.1 uncultured Anaerolineales bacterium
TGGAGTTGCTTGCTCCTTTTATTTTGTAAAGGTGCTGTTTAGTTCAAATTGAACTAGGTGCTGTTTAGTTCAAATTGAACCATGCCGTTAATCCTTTACCACGGCTTCTCACGTGGTTCGGCGCTTTCCTTCCAAATCGCGCTAATGGATCGCGGCAACGACGGAATGGGTTTCTTTTCCAGCTTCATCTCCGACTCCGGGGGCGGATTTGCCGAAACAGGTGGCGAGATCCCCGGCTATATTCAGAATGCTCCCGCGGATGCCTACCAGGGGGCGCACTTCTGGCTATACTGCGGTGGCAAAGATCATAACGGCCGCACCTGCCAGGATATGGATCGCATGGAAAAGATCATCCCCACTCTCAGCGGCACGGTAGACGAACTGTATAAGTACGATCCGGGAGGACATGGAATCTTCATCACGGCTGAAAACGGGGGCAAGTCGCCAGCGCTACAAGCGTTGATTGAATATATTCAAGGCATCAAAGCGACCCAGTCTAACCCATCTCAAACGGTCCAATCTAATGCCCAATTTAACGACACCAACTTACTATTAGCGTATTTCCGCGATCTGCCCAACCGGGATGAAAATCGCGTGATCTCTGGTCAAATGATAGGTCAGGGTGAGGGCGCGCTGATTGGATATGAGCAGCGCGTCGAAGCGTTGCATGAATCTACAGGAAAATGGGTGGGGTTGATCGGCGTGGATTACGGCTTCGGAAAATATACATACGATAGTTGGGATCTCACTTCAGCCAACCAGTTGATCATCGATTACTGGAACCAGGGTGGGCTGGTTACAATAAGTTGGGCTGCCCGAAATCCCTGGACCGACGATCCTGCATCAGATACCGAGAGTGCTGATCTGGTAGAGTTAATCACACTTGGGAGGGAGATCAACGAAATTTGGATGACGAAACTGGATCACATTGCTGCAGCGTTGACGGAGTTGCGCGACGCTGGCGTCGTGGTGCTGTGGAGGCCATTCCATGAGATGAATGGGGAATGGTTCTGGTGGGGCAGCAGTACGCATCCCCATGATCCACAGCCCTTTATCGATATGTGGCAGCACATGCACGACTATTTCACGCACGAAAAAGGGCTAGACAACCTAATTTGGGTTTATTCAGCATCCCAACGCCAACGGCCCCCGGCCGATTTCTATTACCCTGGCGATGATTACGTTGATATCGTCGGTGAAGATAGTTATTCAGCTACCGTAGAACTCAATGGCTACGAGCGATTGACCACCCTGGGAAAACCCTACGCCCTGACTGAGTTCGGGCCGAGACAAGCTGCAGATGGCTCTTACAATTACACCACATTGATCCATGCCATCCGCGAGAAATATCCCTTGGTCACTTACTGGTTATCCTGGAACAATACGCCTGACAAAATATACTCACTGGTAGGAAACCAAAACGCCGACGAATTGCTAAATGATCCCTGGGTTCTCACACGGGAAGAATTAGATTGGCGATAGATACCATCTTTAGGAGACTTTAAAATGAAACGATCTATTCCCATTATCATCGTGCTCATCATACTCAGTTTGGCATGTAGCCTGAGCGGAATAACGAACAAGGCAGAAGAAAGCACTGCCCCAAACCAGCCACCTCCACAAGGTGAGAAACGCTGTGGCGATGGTGTCTGCGACGGGCCGGAGAACGCCGATAACTGCCCCGAGGATTGCAGCGCTGTGGTAGTCGATGAAGAAGATGCATCCGATTCCTCCGATGCGGAAGCGGAAGATACCAAACCACCTGAGCAAGACAGTCAAGCCCAGGCGACTGTTGGCGTTGTCTATGCCGAGGTCGATTTAGATCGCACAGCCGGAAATGGCGACTGCGGGATCGACCCATGGTATTCATCCGATTGCGCAAGCATGAAAACCTGGTGGGGTCTGGATATCAAAGCAATCGCCGAAACTACCGTACTGATCATCCCCGACGGAGACCAGCGCTGGGTGGTCACCAACCATCCCGACGTGGTCAGTAAATACAATATCGACCTGAACAGTTTCTTAGCCACCAGAGGGGTAATCCAATCCGCTTCCATCGATTTCAGCCCTGTGCCTGAATGCTCAGGCGAAATCACAATGGATGATTTCAACTTCCAGGTTATGGGAACACGCCAGGGAGGCAGCCTGGAAATAATTCTCTCAGCGAACCCCGAGGAATTTGTCGAGGGATCTTGTGCTGGAACCGGGTTCAGCTAT
The DNA here is from genome assembly GCA_964560795.1 of uncultured Anaerolineales bacterium. Classification (GTDB taxonomy): domain Bacteria; phylum Chloroflexota; class Anaerolineae; order Anaerolineales; family UBA11858; genus NIOZ-UU35. Next base: position 2,218 of record CAZLNX010000413.1, read on the forward strand.
ACCACAACCCATCTGCTCTATGATTGGGCTGCGGCGTTATCCGGCGACCCTCTTGATTTGAGTTTTGAGATGAATGACACTTTCAAAGTCCAACCCGGTCAATATACTTTCGAAATCGAATTCGACACCAACCCCAGCCCCGAAAATCGCGACCACGTACACACAATGTTAGAATTCATGTGCATCGCGTCCCAGCAGGCCTCTGTGATGGAGCCTATTGCCTGCCCCTGGGAACAATAAGTTCTACTTTCTAAACGGAAACTATCTAACCGTATTCTAAGCATTCATCAACAGGATATTTATGGAAACACTTAACTGCCCATGGTGCGGACAACGCACCACTGAAAACGCCCTAGAATGCCGTAAATGCGGTGGGCCCCTGACCCCGCCCATCGGTGATGATCCTGGCCCTTCGCCGCCACTGCCACCGCGCAAACTACCCAAGGGATACAAACGACGCATGTTTTTCACCAACTCAGTGCTCAGCCTGGTTGGCGGGATATTCCTGATTGTTGGATTGCCCATCGGCATAATCTTCACAATCCTGGGCATAACGCTACCAGGCATGGTGCTTTTCATCATCATTGGTGGAGGCTTGGGATCAATTTTCACCTTGCTCGGTGGTGGGATGATCTATTTTGGTATTCTAGAAGTGATTGGCAAAATCCGGCCTTATGAACACGGCCTGGCTAAAGTAGGTGAAGTCATCGATATCTACAAGGATCACAGCATCAGCATGAATGGACGTAATCCATGGGCTATATTGTATTCTTTCGATGTTCATGGCCAACCTTTCGAAGGGAAAGAGCTGTCCTGGAAATTCAACCCGAAATCCCAGGCTGTGGGCAACAAGGTTTATGTGCTTTATATGACCGATGATCCCGACCAAAATGTGCTTTACCCACCGGTGTAGAGACAACATGCCCGCTATGAACAATCAAACCCAAACCTTTCTCATTGACGAAAGCTCCTGGCACGCTGCCAATATTCATCTCCGCGATGTGCAGGGGTTGTGGGGTGGGCGCCTGATCTCCGTCTCCGGCGCGGGGCGCACAACCGTGCAAGTGATTTCTCCGGCGATGGTGGAGCATCGCTATCAGTTCAATTTGGATGAAGCCCAAACATGGCGGCTTCTGAGTATTTTTATTCAGCACGATTTTGTCTCGATTGAATGCACTGAGCGAATGGGGTTTCCTGACGAAGCCAGACCGACCATTATGCTGATCAACGTCAACGGACAGCGCTGCACAATCTCGAAGTGGGCTGGTGTCCAGGAACCTCGTTTTGATGCTATCTACGCAGAATTATTAGAAATTGAAGCGTTGACCGAGAACCCGAAACCGATTTATAGCGGTCCTTTTGATGGAGAATATATCCCCGAAGGGTTCTCAAATCTTGACTATTTGAAATGACTGTATGAACGGAAAGAGATCAAATCAGCAAAGAACTGTTGAATGATCCCTGGGTTATAATTTTAGAACTAATATATTGGCGATGAAAATTTCAACCATGGGGGACGATCAATGCAGCCAAGAATTGCCAAGGCAACCGTTGAATAAGCGTTCTAGACAATTGGTATACAGCTGAAATTTATATTCAGCGAAAGGAGTTTTCCAATGAGTCGTTCACGTTTAGCCTTTGCCGCACTCATGATCACAATACTGACCTGCGGTCTTAGTCAGTTTGCACCCCCACCCAGCTCATTACTCTACAATCTGAAGGCATCGTCTCTACAGGTCTCAAAAACTTCTCTTCTGCCACCAGAACCCTGCACTGCCCAATCTGACAAACCATGCGGTGATGGAAAATGTGACGAGGCTGAAAGAGCCGACCCCTCACTTTGTCCAAAAGATTGTGAAGATGAAAACGCAGTTCCGCCAGGTGACAATCAATCGACAGATGAGCCAACCCCAACTGTCGATCCCGGCGCGGAGATGTATCTCAAAGAAGTTGCCGATCCTTTAGACCCCGAATTATATTTAGGACAGGTCAATACTACCTCCGCCCCTGATTCAAAATGGCAATATGAGAGTTCGATATTTGCGACTATGCCTGGAGGAGAAAAATATGATATCGGCGCATTTTGCCGCACCTTCAAGCGCGAGGATGGGACTGGATATGATGTTATTTATGGGGGAGCATTTCATAATAACGCAACAGGCGAAGAACGTTACAACGGTGATGTCTACCGGTTGCTAAGAAATGATTTCACCTTCCAGACAACCCCGACGCTGTTCTCTCCGAGCGGCGGCGATTTTGCCATCGACAGTGATGGAAAAAATTACTACCTTCTCAATGGCGGCCCACTTGGTTGGGTATTACGGAAATATGACCTGTCTTTTAAACTCGTTAAAGAAACAACCATTGAACTGGGCGAAAAAGATCAAGGGAATGACCAGATGGTGCGTGTTTTCAATGGTTTTGTGTTTGCCAGCGGAATGTATGATCCTTTTTTCGATCCAGAAGTTGGGGTTCCGAAGGGTCAACCTGACACAGAACAGGAACAGTACACTCACTTATGGATCTATGATACTGATCTCAACTACATAAACGATTTCATTTTAGACGACGCTCCTAACATCAACGGCGGCACATTGCTTTTTTATGAAGGCATCTATGCATATATTGCCTCGGAAAATTTCTGGCGAAATAACTTAGTCGTTTTGCTTTATGACGAAGATTGGAACTTCATTGATTCAAAGTTCCTCCAGGAAGATGCTGAATGGTCCATGGGGGCAACATTCGATAACCACTTAATCTATGTTGCGTACCATAAAGGAGATCATGGCGAAGGAGATGTATATGTTGACATTTACGACACCAGTTGGACCTTGCTAGAAACCATTGAAGTCACGCGCGTAAATAAAGAATACTTCAACGCCCAGAGACCCTGGATACAAATCTATGATGATTTGATGCTGGTCTCATACGATATGGGTAGAAATAGCGATGAATTCATTGACCTGCAATGTATCATCTCAATGTATACGCGAAAATAAATGAAACCATTTACGCTTCTCTCAATTTTTATATTGTTCGCCACCCTTTCTGTACCACGTT
>CAZLNX010000414.1:0-5273 GCA_964560795.1 uncultured Anaerolineales bacterium
ACCTTTTTGGAATATCTTGCATACCAAATTCCCCATTATTTCTAATTGTTCCAGCTTTGCCAATACAAAAAACTTCTTGAGTATTTTGACTTCGAATAACATAAACACCGTGGGTGTGGGGGTGTTTTATATACATAAAATGTGAAGTAATAACTTCTCTAACGGGAACTGAGGTATCAGCATAAATGAATGAGCCATTATGAAACTCATTTTTTACTGATTGCCATTCTTCTTCGAAGGTATTTGGTATGTACATATTTAACTATTTCAACTATTCCCATTTCTTTTATTTTAAGATATTTTTTTATACTTTCCACGGCCCCTGCAAGTTCTTTTTAGATGGTTACTGACAAGATTGATCTATGTAACATTTTACCAGAATCATGAGTGGTGGCATCCCGAATCCTTAATTTTTTGACTCTAAAATCTATTATTTAAGAGTCAACCTGAAATCGCATCTCTTTGACAGTCGTATTTACCATCTAAGTTTGAATGAAAATGCTCCTTTAAAATCATTCACAATCTCCGCGCATACCCCCATCTTGGAACCGGCAACTCTCCAAACGCTTTCCAATCGCCCAACACCAAGGCTACGTCGTCAGGTAGATTGCGAAACGCTCCTATCTCGGCATTTAGAACCCAATTCGGTCCCAAGATAGCAAATACCAGGCTAAGTGAAAACTCACGTGTGTAAGTGAGCGCCCGGTTGAGTTTCCTCTGGGCTTTTAATTCTAGTTTCTTACTCGATCTGTTTCCCCGTTCTACTTCCAATACAAATATCGTCTCGCGATCATGTATCTGTCCCCAGGCTAATGCGTCAGGACGTAGATAGCCCCCCAAAGAAACTTCGCTCCACCCAGCCCAAATTTCAGCGTGCGGCCAGGCTTTTCGCAACCATGCAGGCCACAACCTAGCGACTCGTCGGTGGCGTCCCTCGGTGTGCCGGTTGCGTTCACTGCGGGCCTGAAAAGAAGCGCCGGGTGGAACCCTCCAACTTCGCAAGGCAAGCGATAATCCTCTGCGCCGAATTTCCCATATTGGATATTTCTCGTTTTCTGTAAGATGATGGACCAACCCGCGATTGGTCAAGCCAAGCAGTGCGTGTCGAGCAGTCGGTCGGCTCATATTCGTCAATGAAGCAACTTCAGCCGTGAAGCATCGCTCCAGGCGGGCTAAAACTCTCAAACAGAAAAGTTCGGCTTCGGTAATATCTTCTGGGATGGGATCATCTTTCAGGGGAGGCTCGGGAGATGGATCGGTACTTGTGTTGGGATAAAAGGAGAAATCGACGAGGCGAGGGGGAACGTTTTTCAATGTTACAGCGAACGGTTGAGAGGTTCCTTCAAGCGACTTTTTTATTTCTTTGGCGAACCAGGTTCCCTTGTCATTCTGGACGGATACCCATACTGAGGCAGTTGGTCGCCCTCTGCCGCCTTTGACCACAAGCAGGTTGACCAATTGTTTTATCGCTATAGCGTAATCCGCAGGGGGCAAGCCATCTTGGGCGGACACGTTTCGAATGAATGTGTCGCTCCAACAATTGTCAGCCAACTGCAGGCTTTCCCAGCCATCAAAACACAACCTGTGTTTTATACAGTAAACCATCTCATTTTTCAGGAAAACCCCATCAATCCTCGGGGCAATTGATCTTTACGAATTCAACCCCTCCGAAGTAGTCCGCCGGGTTACGCCATACGTAGCTGTCTTCTCCCGTCCTTTCCTTGATGCCATAGTGCAAATGGTCGCCGGTGGATGTTGGTTCTCCCTGAGCGTTCAATCCCGTGGTACCTACTTCTCCCACCAGTTCCCCAGCAGGAATGATTTGCCCAGCCAAAACATCTATCGCTCTGAGATGGGCGTAATAGGTTTGGATGCCATTGTTCTCGACCACGACCAGGTTCCCCCAGGGGCCGTTCCAATCTGCCCAGACTATTTTCCCTGCCATAGTCGAATAGACTTCTGTCCCCCCATGCTCAGGGAAATCTACGCCGGTATGATCTGGATAGTTCGGGTCCCCAAATAGGCAATTGACAAGAGGAATATGATCGAAAGGTATCCCATCAGGAAGGAATAGATCGTTTGAATGGATAAAATCATCCCACGGGACACCCTGGCTGGCAAACATGGATACCAAATAACCACGTGCTTCTAACCAGTCGAGATCATCAGTGGCTAGGGCATATTCAGCAGCCCCAATATCATAGTGTTCAGTACCAACCTCTTTGGGTACGCCCAACATCCATTCGGTTACATCATTCTGAGCCCAGGTGGGAAGTTGTGGAATCGTCAGCGCGATCAGGGCAATATAGACTATGATGAAAAACAGGCCACATAAGAGCGGGATTGCCAAAAAGCTCCCTACGAACAACCTGCTTGTCCATTTCATCGCGCTTACAGCACACGTCCAAGACGATCCAGTTCGATTTCTCCCTCCCGGCCCACCTCGAGACCCATGGATGCTTCAATGGAAAGGCCATTGCGGATCATCCGGGTAGACAGCATGTAGGACGCGCCGGAGCCGATCAATACAGGCAGCAAGTACAGGGGATTAGACGAATACAACCGCCCTACATCTGGTGTCATCAAAGAGATGAACACAATCACTGCCGGAGGAAATATTGCCAAAAAACGCGCCTGCCACTCGATGCCTTTGGCTGCCGCGCGGGCTTTGGATAATACTTCGATGATGTCTGTCAAGGTGCGCCGTAATGCGCCTACTAAGGGACTGATTTCGATGCGCTCTTCCAAGGAAGTCAATAAAGCTGTTCCGACGATATCCACAGCGGGATTATGCCAGACAGTCGTCCACGCTCGCACAGCGGCCGGTGCTTGATCCGCAGACTCCGAGCGCAGCCGTACTACCAAATCCGTCAACACCATGCGGCCATCAGGCCCAACCGCGTTGGCCGCCTCCGCCAGAGCATCATTTAGCGGCTTCCCCTGGCTTAGCAGCGTCTCGATAACTCCCAGGCCGCGCAGAATGTCTTTTGCCTGACTCAAGCGGAATTGTTGTTGTCGACTGGTCAACGTCCCGGCATACAATAAACCTCCAGCAATCGCGAAGAGGAAAGCCGCTATGCCGCTCAACATCATACCACCCACAAATCCACCACCAACCCAGGCCAGAAACCCAAATACCAATTGGTTGAAACTCAGCCCCGTCCCGGTTTGTTTGGCGAATTTCTCCGGGTCGAACTTCTTTTCGTCCACAGAAAGGCCCATAGCGCGTGCCATGCTGGCCTCGTTGACTGTTCGCCGCCAGCCAAGAGTCACCGGGATAGCTGCCAAGGATAAGGCTCCGACAATTGCAAAAAGCGTGCCCATTGATATGCTCCTACTTCAAATACATCTCGAAAAATCGCGCTACGTCTTTGCCACCGCCATCGTGGATCCAGACGACGAAATAGATACCGATCACGGCCATAAAAGCGGTCATGAGTGGATACAGCCCAACCTCATCGAACGCCAGGTAAGCAGGCCAGAATCCCGTTTTGGCTTTCGGTACACGATCATCGTGCCCTGTTCTACTCTCTACAGCGTATCCTTCCCGGTGGTAGACAAAACGATGGGATCCTAGCCAAAAACGGATACGACGATAAAACCACGTTTCTAGAGGTACCCGGTCAGGCCCTAAACGAAGCAGGGCCAGTACCATGGCGAGTGCCAGGAAGATGATGCCAAAGACTACCTTCACAGAAAACTCAAACGGTAGCAGTAAACACATCACAGCCAAGGTAGCCCCTACGCCCAGAATGGCTAAATCGCGATCGTTGAACATATCAGAAGGGGGGATCGGGTTGTAAGCCTTCCAGCATACCGCCCATTTCTGGCAACACCAGGAAGACGAAGATGACCAGGACGATCAGGCCGACGGCTCCGATGATGGCCATGCCGGTCATTCTCGAGCCGCCAAAAGCCGCGCCAGCCGTTCCTTGAAGGGCAAGCCACAATGCCCCAAGTAGGGCCACGATGACGAATAAGCCAATCAGGAAACCCCATGCGTCTTGTGCAATCAGCCTGATCTGTTCTAAAGCTTTATCGAACATCCCGCTCCCTCCACCTCCTCCATCGTCTCCGCCATCTAGCAGTGGAAATAGATAGGGATGGAGCAGATATACAGTGACCAGAATTTTGTGAGTCATGATTGCACCTTTACCAAGAAAACTAACACGCACCCAGAAAATGGGCGGACAAGGGAATGGCAATACTGGCGAGGAGCATCCCTAGAACGGCTTCTCCACTCTCGAGCAAAGCATGCGCCATTCCACTACTGCCTCCTGCTGCCGCGTATACAACAGCGGCGAAAACGGACCTTATCATTCGCAAAGCGGCGATACCGCCAATGATCGTTGCTGATAATTCACTCAGGACAGTGATTGGGCCACATCCAGCTCTTGTAGGAATGGCCGATTGTGTTGCTTTTACAATCGAAGGGACACCAAGAAATCCAAACAACACCAGGAGCAGGACACCAACACCGGCTGCGATGGCATCCCAGACGTAAATGCTGGCGCCCAACACACTGGCCGATGCTGTCTTCAGCGCTTGAGATAATAATGTCAGTGCTGAAAAGGCGACCATTGCGCCGGCTAGGGCAACCCAGGCTTCTCTCAACAGGATGACAAAGATATCACTGACTTCTGCCATGATGCTATCGTCAAGGGTGCGTGGTTTCCAGCGTTGGGTAAAATCGTTCGCCCCAAAAGCTCATCTCCCAGGATCGTTTAGGGCCGGTGCGGTCTTTGGACGTATGTACACCCAGATGAACGCAGCCGCAATCTTGCACATCGCTGACGTGATAAGCTACATAAACACGATCAGCTTCATAGGGGACTCGTTCATCACCCAGAAGGGCTGTCAGAACGGAATCATCCAGGCCACCTACGTCGAAATTGTCTTTACGTAAAGCAGCAGCCGCGACAACTGCCCAGCCATGTTTGCGAGAGAGCGCCCTCAGCCTGGAGGCTGCCTCCCCTGCACGTAGGTCTTCGGTGACCCTGCCAGTCAATCCGATGACTGGAATACGCTGTAAATAATCCACTGCCAGAAGTGCAGGACCGTTCACCGGAAACCCATAGTCAGTAACCAGGATATCTTCGATACCGCGGATAGTGTCCTCCTGGTCGGAAAGCGGTAACAATACAGCCTCTGCGCCCCGGGCTAAGAACTGTTCCGTATCTTCTAACACAGCTTGGTCATGAGGTCCTGCAACGGCAGCCTCTGCTTGGGAGGCGTGCAAAAATAACTTCCCATTTTGAGACGGCTGAACTAAT
>CAZLNX010000415.1:0-5253 GCA_964560795.1 uncultured Anaerolineales bacterium
CATTGTGCCGCTACGTCAATGTATCATAGTGTCCCGCCTTACGTGGATAGCCGAGAATTATAAAACCCAATGGCAGAGTAATCGTGATGGCTTTCTCAAAAGCTTGATTAAAGATACTTCCAGGCAAATTGAAGAAGCATTTAATGGCAGGATCTCAAGCAGTAAAAAAACACATGGGACCTTGCATGAGTTGAGTGCAAATTTGATAAGCGAAATCAGAAAAATTCCAGCAGGTCATTTACTTGTTTTTCTAATGGATGATATTGGATTGCCAGATGTGGAAGTACTTGAAGGATTGGAGGAGCGCTTGTTGGCAAGTCTGGCTAATTGTGATAATGTGATGCTGATCTTCGCCGGCAGGATCCCGGTACATAAGTGGGCGACATTCTCCTTGCGCCCAAGCAAGGAGAATATTGTCAATTTGCCACCATTTAACTATGATAAGACCGTTCAGCAGCTAGAAAAACAAATAGCTGGTACCGAACACTTGACCGCTGAAGTGCTGGCGTTGAGCGGTGGGGCACCTGGGTACAACTATCTGATCGCAGAACATGCTACGGGGGAACCAAAAATACTTGTTGATAAGCTTGATGCGGTCAAGAAATGCAATAAAACCCTGCTGGGACCAATTCCAGAAAATATTCAACCATCTCTACGAGCCCTCAGTGTGCTATTTGGATTTTATGACGATGATGAGATGGCACCAATATTGCATGCATATACAGATGCAGACTGGGATAGATACCGATGTCGTCAATTGTTCAATCAAATGACTGATGTAAGATTGGGAACTGGGAAACTGCTGAATTGGGATATAAATGATAATATTTACAAAATCGAAGAGCAGTTGCGCAAGATGTTAGAACTGGAGTTAAGATTGAGTGATGAAGAGATGTGGAAGAGACTTCACTGCACTGCATATGAGGAGAACAAGAAGTTAGTAGATTGGTATGACTCCCACTTTGGAGAAAATATGATGGCATACCATGCCCAAAAGCTTCAGGATGCAGGATTTGACGTACGAGAATGCTCAGAGATGCAAGGAGGAGAGAAATGACCCAGGCAGAAGAAACCCAATATGTCAGCGTGAGAGCAACTCCAGATATTGTCGGGCGAAAAGGTGTCCTGGAACAGATCCGGGAAGCAATTGAGACAGAATCGAAAACACCGACGGTGTTTTACATAACCGCCTGGGGTGGGAGAGGGAAGACGCGCTTGTTGGATGCAGTGATCAGACGATATGCCGACGGGCAGAATCCTGGATTGTGGTATTCCCCTAAGGTATTTGCAGCGAGGCGATTAGTGGATCTGTATCACCTGCATACCCATAATGTAGATGGATTGATCCATGAGATGTACGATGTATTAGATCCAGGTGCAGGGCAGTTTGATAACTATGTTTTTGAACATGCGGAATTGAACAGGAAAAAACATGATCTTTCTGAAATCCTGCGAGAGGTTACTCAACAGAGAGAACAAATGATTGATACCTTTGTGGAGGATTTCAATAAGCTTAGGAAGGATTATCGAAAGGTTGTACTAGCGCTGGATACAGCCGAAACCCTGGTGTATGAGACGGATCGAGTGCAGGAAGCCTTGGGCCTTGCAGACGAGCCGATAGGGGTGGCTGGTTGGATTGTGAAGGAGTTCTTACAGAAGATCCAACATGCAGTGGTGTTGATCGCAGGACGCCCCGAATCGCCGAAGCTGAGAGATGATTTGAGAGGGCTGGGCAAGAAGATCAAGCTAATCGAAATTGACCTGCCTGATTTTGAGGAAGATGAGAGTATTGAGTATTTCGAGGCTGTGGCAAATGCGGCACGCGGGGAGGATCTGAAGACAGCAGAACAGATCGAGAAGATCCCTGATGACACCCGAAAAGTGATCCACATGTTGACAGGAGGGCAACCTTTATTGCTTTCCTTGATTCTTGATTATTTGATTATTACCGATGAATTGGTTCCTGAAGTGCGCGTTTCGCTTGACAAAGCAAATACCATGACCAAGACAAAGGTGGACAGAAAAGAAGTTCAAACGAAACTCAAGGCTGCTGTAATGAAAGGGATTCAGGAAGCTAGCCGCCCGTTAGATGAAATCGTTCTAGCCTCGAGCTGGATGCCAAAAGGCATTGGGGCAGTATCATTGGCTTGGGTACTGGAACTCGGTCAGCCAACAGAAGAAGAGATTGATGAAGCTAAACAATATATTCAGTGGCTGCGCGAGTCTGAGCATCGCCTATCCTTCGTCAAAATCAGGCCACAGGATGAGATGGTTTTCCTGCAGGATGAAATGTATACATTATTTGAAGGGATTCATAAAAACTATCCATCCGAAAAGAAGGATAAAATATATCAAGCGGTTCTGGGGTTTTATCAATATCAGATCGATCGTGTAAGTAAGGGCATCGAAGAAATGATATCGGCAGATATTGAACAGACACTTTCAAGCCCGGATCCCAGCCAGTTTACCAAAGTACAACGTGCGAAAAGAGCGGAAGAACAAGAAAAGCTGAGACAGGCTCGAACGGGATTACAGAGCTATCAGATCGAACAGGTGTTTTATACCTTGCAAGTTGACCCTCTCAAAGGGTTTGAACTCTATTTCGAATATGCAGAGGAAGCATTCAGGAACAATAAGCCAGGTTTGTGGCTGCCATTGCGTGATGAATTACTCAAATTTACCAAGAAGTTCAAAGAACTTGGTGTTGATGAGATAGGCGGACTCAAATTGGCAGATATCGAGAGTGATATTGGCATTCGATGGATTAAGAACAACATCGTTCAAGGAAAGTATGACATCGCAAGAAATCAGGCTTCTCGATTTCGAGAGACATGTGCAGATCTATTGCTTCCCGGCTCATTTTCTGATATGCATCTCAAGATATGGGAAGGCCATAACTTGAATTATCGAGGAAAAGATATTTATGATGCAGAGAGTTTTTTGATCGATGTCATCCCGCAAATCAAAACATTGCCTGAAGAAACCTCATTTGAGAAGTGGCGAAAGAACCTCTTGTTTGCATATGCATACAGCACATTAGGGTACCACTATCGAGCCAGAGGGCAGTTTCACAGGGCTATTCCTCAATATCGGCAAGCTTTGCCATTTTGGAGAGAATTGGATATTCCAGCAGAACATGCCAATACATTGAACAACCTTGCCTGGGCTTTGGCTGAGATGGGTGATTTCAAGACTGCTTTAGTGCACTGCAAAGATGGATTGAATCTGCGAAAAAAGCTTGGTCGACGTTACACGATGGCATTGAGTTACAACACCTTGGGATTGATCGAAACTCGCAACGATCAACCAGCAAGAGCTAGGCTTCGCTGTCAGAAAGCTTTGGGTATCTTCCGAGATTTAGAGCAACCCCGTGGGGTTGGATTGGCGAGTCATGCCCTGGCAGAGGCATTACGTAGGATGACGAATGTACCAGAACTGTTGGCTGAAAACGATGCATTCATGACGCTTCAATTGGCGATGGAATATGCAGATGAGGCTGTAGTAATTTTCGAGGATATCTTGCAAGAACCATTGAGATTGGCTGAAGCATATATCGAACAGGGGTGCGTATGCAGAGAATATGCCAGGAGATTACCGGAAGGTGATCCGGAACGCACCAAGATGATCAAGAAAGGTGTAAAGGCATTAAGTCGGTCTGCGGAAACTACAGGAAAAGAGTTTAGATACCGGGCGGTGGATGCTTTGGTTAACCTGGCTTGGCTTCACTATTATATTGGTGATCCAAAAGAAGCCGAAAGAATACTTACAGATGAAGTTCGAGGAATGATTGATGATCGATATTTCTTCTCAAGGGATCATGGAGCATTTGAAATGGATGATGCAGTGCCTTGGTTTTGGGTGCAGTTAGGGAAAGCTGATCTGTTGCTAGGACAGATCCATTTTGATCGGTACCAGGAGTTATGCAGAGAAGACAATTATACTGGAGCTGAGGATGAATTAAGAAAAGCTGCGCATGTATGGGCATTATCTTTAGCGTACAATCGGCGTTATGGAGAAGATTTCCGAGATTTGGGTCGTGGATTGGATGATATCTATCGAAATATGAGCGTGTTAAATATTGATGAAATGGATAGTATGGTCAAGAGTGTGCAGCAGACTTATGTTGAGTATCACGTAGATGAGAAATATCGTCTTTTTGAGAGGTTTATTCGCGAACGATTTGGCTACTAGGGACGCTTTTTTGATGATGAATACTCATTTGCGATCGTATAGGGAAAGTGATAGGAGGAATTTATCAGATTGTATTGATATTGTGTGTTCAGAATGTCAGTGGATGTCCACGACGCGTTTTGAACCGGATAGAAGCTGGCTCCATGCTCTTTCATCGCCAGATTGTCAATTACACCAATTGGTTTTAGCGCTTGACGATGAAAGAATCGTTGGTTGGTGCCGTATCTTTCCTAAGCAGAGTGTTTCAACATCGAGGATAGGGGAATTGGGTATTGGCGTGGTAGGAACATATTGTGGCAATGGTTTAGGCAAGGAATTAATTGTTGAAACTTTGATCCAGGCATTCGACTATGGGTTTGAAAAGATTATCTTATCCGTTGCATTGGGCAATACACAAGCTAGAAAACTCTTTCGAAATAAGGGATTTGTCCCAGGTAGCTCATCGAATGGATGCCAAAAGATGACGCTTGACATCAATTCCATAATGGTTCCTGCACAGGAGATGTGCCCATGGTGACTCCAAAAGGTGAGTTTTTCAAAGTGATTTGGGAACATAGGGATGCTGTGATTGAACAAGATTGTGCCTGTTCTGAAATTTCCAATCATTCCGGCTTGCTAATGATAAGGTCTAACCAACTAATGGATAGTGACTGTGCCTGCGCCTACACACCCTGCGCCGAATTTACATCGGCAGATCTCACAGGTACCTGGCGAGGCACTCGGTCCCAAAACTTTCCGCTCCCCGGTGGTTGGCAGGGTATGTTCACGCCCGGTAGCTCTGTTTCTTTGGTAGTACTCAACCAACCCGCTTACGAACTCTGGATGCGCTTTCAACAAACGCAAAATATCGAGACGCTTAACTTAAAGAATGAAGAAACCCAAGCCCTTCTTGAAATGGCCTATGCGGGTTTAATTCAACCCCAAGAAAACTCTTATATTCAACCTACAACCCGCAATCTGCAACTCTCATCATGGTTGCACCTCACCGACCGCTGCAACCTGCGTTGCTCTTAGGAGGCGTGCAAAAATAACTTCCCATTTTGAGACGGCTGAACTAATCGG
>CAZLNX010000416.1:0-5232 GCA_964560795.1 uncultured Anaerolineales bacterium
CGCATCAAATTGCACAAGCTTTACCCGTCAATTCATGTTTGCTAAACTACTAGTCCGCTCAGGGAAATATAAGCTTTTTAATCCTCAACTTAGGTTATTCCGTAGTAAATCCCTTCTCGATCAGATAATTTCGCCAGCCGCCCCATTGGGTGATCTCTTGCATCCCCGCACAAATATAGGGTTCTCCAAGAATCCCGAATACCCACTCGCCATCTTCCAGGTGAACTTTGCCCATAGTTAAACCTGGGGGTTCGTTATGCAAAACTGACAGGAGCGCTTCAGGGGAAAGCTCCCAAATCTCCAATTCAATACTTTTTCCCCCATTCGTATCTTGTATCATCGCAGGGTAGCTGTCATCGATTGACCACATGCGATACCGATCGCTGGTTTTGGCTTCGCGCAAGAACACAGCACCGACACTGGTTAAATTTTCATTGAGGGCCAAACCCCTCATCAGTGTACCGTTTACTGCTATTTGAACTTTTTCCATAAGCAACCACCCCTCATCTAGCGCAGCACGATCCAGGTTCCCAAGAATAATATGGCAATACCGATCAAGCGCTGAATATCTACGGGACGCGGCATGGTAAGCCATCCAAAATGATCCAAGATTACGCCTACTATTAGTTGCGTTACAACGATCAATGTCAGGGTAGATGCCAGCCCAATGCGTGGAATGGCATAGCCGATGGAGCTGATGATCGCAATACCAAGAGGCCCAGCCAGGAAGACATACCAGGGCACGCTGCGCCAGGCTTTGATTTGACCCCCGCCCACGAACAACAAGATCACCAAAGCAAAAAGGAAACCGCCCCCAAAGACAAAAAGGCCATTGGCAATCAAACCAACTTTTTCAGTGAAAATACCCGCCAAGGATGCCTGCACTGCCACGGCAATCCCCCCCAGCAATCCAATCAGTACAACAAAAAATAACGATTGCATATTTGCCTCTTTAATTTCTACGTCAGCGCAAATACATGGCGTTGACGAACTCTTTCTGGAATTCCTCGTAGGTGGTCAACTCGATATAATCAACATCCTTGATCACTTCGCCGATCAGCGCTCGATGCTCAGCGGACACCAGGGCTTGGACCGCACCCATCCCAGCGGCGTTGCCGATCTGGCGGAAACGATCAAGGGGAATATCGGGGAGCATGCCCACTTCGATAGCATTGGGCACATCGATATATGTGCCAAAGGCTCCGGCGATGATAACCTCATCAATATCTTCAGCAGTGATGCCAGCTTTGATCAAAAGGATTTCCTGTCCTGCACGAATTGCGGCCTTAGCTAGTTGGATTTCATTGACATCTTTGCGAGAAACTGTGACGTCTCGCCCATGTCCAGTGGATGAGGCTGGCGCCAACAAGAACTCCAAATGATTCTGATTGCTTTGACGGACATTGAGTTGGCCTTCGATCAGGGCGCCTTTCTCATCCATCAGGTTGGCGGTTTTCATTTCGGCGACGACATCCAGTATTCCAGAGCCGCAGATTCCTACCGGAGGCTCATCGTCGATGGTAAAGAGTTTGATCTCACCATCGATGATCTGGACGCGTTCAATCGCTCCGGGAGCGGCGCGCATACCATTGGAAATATGAGCACCCTCAAAGGCTGGTCCCGAAGCGCACGAGCAACTTAGCAAACGTCCCTTCGAGACCAAGGATATCTCTGTATTGGTGCCAATATCTATGGCCAACACGGTTTTATCAGTCTTCCATAATTCGGTAGAGAGAATTACGGCAGAATGGTCCGCGCCCACATAGCCAGCAATATTGGGTAACAAGTGGATGTACGCCCCAGGGGCTAGATTGATCCCTATCGCACTGGCACGTAGATCGAGGGGAGCATTCACTGCAGGCACATAGGGGGCAAAGACCAACTGCTCGACCGGCAACCCTGCAAAAAGGTGATGCATAGCCGTATTCCCCACAATCACCGCGTCAACAATCTGAGCATCAACAATACCGACTGTTTCACACACCTCTTGAATCTTTTTGTTGAGCACGTCAACCAGGGCACCCTGCAATGCCTGGCGTCCATCTGGATTTTGGGAAGCGTACCCGATCCGGCTGACAACATCCTCCCCATAGGCGATTTGGGGATTCATCTCACCCACTTTTTCTACGACTTCGCCACTCAACAAATCCACTAAATAGACTGCTAGTTTGGTGGTACCAATATCCACTGAGATGCCGAAAATTCTACTCTCAGCTGGCAGGATGGCGATGAGCTCGTTTTCTCGCAGCACAACTCGCACAGACCATTTATTGGCACGCAGCATATCAGAAATTTCTGATAATACAGGCAATTCTAAACGCACTTCGGGGTAACCTAGCTCGGACAAGGCATCTTTGATCCGGTCAGCATCGGCGCGCAAATCTTCCAAAGAGGGCGGAGAAAGTGCAAGATCTAGAACTTGCACAACAGGTTCCAGAGAGATATCAAAATCTTGCCCTTCAACCTGCAGACGCTGTGGTGTGGACAAAGATTCGGGCGGAATGTCTATGCGCACATCTGTTTGAGGGACGACTTGGCAAGCAAGACGGTAGCCATCGGATAGAGCATCATCGTCGAGATTACTCTCCTCCGAATAGGTCGGAGGATTGATCTCCCCGCTGGCGATCTTAATTTGACAACTCTCACACCAGCCCTCACCGCCGCACAGGGAGACGATACCCACCCCTGCTTCTTGGGCAGCTTCGAGTACCGTTTTCCCCGTTTCGATTTCGATACGGCGCCCCACAGGCTGCATATCTACAATTAAAGTTTGGGGATTAGTGTTTGGTGGGGTCATAGTGATCCTGATAGCGGCATGTCTCTTTCATGGCACAATAATCGCATGTTCTGCCGTCAGTTTGCATGGCGGGACCAAAGCCCAATACCATAGTCAACGATTTGCGAGGCATCATCAAACCATATTCGCTGAGGCGAACGTCGATTTGTTCTGGTTCCAATATTTTGAAAATTTCAGGTTGGCCTTTATCCACTGGCCATCCGACCATACCTGGACTGATAGGAATGGATGATTGGAATTCAAGCGCCTCAGCCTGATCTTCAAAGTGTTTGCAAGCCGAGTTGGCCAAAGCTTCTACAGCCGCCGAGCCAACGCCATCGAGGGCTAAACCGTAAACGATGTCCTCTTTGGAAACCTCACCTGCACGGACCTCTAATTCGGTTCCTACTGTGCACAGGATAAAAACCACACGCTTGGCAGGACCAAGGTGCTCGGACACCAATTCACCTGATAGGGTCGAACCATCTTCCAATACCAGGCGCTCGTGCCGCAGCACATCGACATCCAACTCACGATACAAGGTTTGCGGCTTTAGGAAAGTACGACCTTCTTCCAAAGCACGTTCGGCGGTTTCGACCAGGCGCGGGCTGCGCTTCCGTATCGCATCGGGGTCGGCTCCCTGCCCGCGTAAAACTGCATCGACATCAAAATTTAGATCATGGGTGTTCCACAGTGGCATACTTATAATCTCCGTTAATTTGCTTCGTCAGCCAGTTTTCTTGCCCAAAGTTCAGCCAACGCCTTTTTGCCATCATCGAGAATCTCAGCTTCATCCATGGTGAGCAGTTGGCGATCTTCCATAACCACTTGCCCATCGATGATGCTGGTCTGCACGCTGACAGATTGATAGGAAGACACCAGACGTTTGATGATATCATCATCTTCAAAGCTGCGCATAGGGGCCGCATATAAGCCGCCATCATCGAGGATGATGATATCAGCAATCTTGCCCTCTTCCAGCGACCCAATCTGATCGGCCATCCCAATAGCTTTGGCACCGCCCATGGTGGCCATGTTGAGTACATCTTCCGCGGGCATAGCTTCTGCTCCCAGGCGATATTTATGGATGACTGAAGCCAGGCGCATTTCTATGAACATGTCCAGGTTGTTGTTGCTGGGTGCACCATCAGAACCAAGAGCCACGTTAATTCCCTTCTCCAGCATCTCGGGGACTTTGGCGATACCTGAACCTAGTTTGGTATTACAGCAGGGACAGTGCAAGGCATGCGTACCGGTGTCAGCCATGACCTTATATTCATCTTCGTCCAACCAAATACAGTGAGCCATTTGTACATTGGGACCAACTACACCAATGCTTTCCAGGTATTTGAAGTTGCGCATCCCCGTTTGCTTGATCATAGCTTCAACTTCGTATTCGATTTCACCAGCATGGCCATGAATGCCTACTCCTGGGTTGTTATCCGCTTCATATTTGATAGTTTGGAGCAATTCCGTAGTATTCCACAATTGCCAACGCGGCGCGAAACCATAGCGAATGCGTCCATCTGCTTTTCCATGCCAGCGATGCATCAAGTCAATACTGTTCTTGAGAGAATCTTCAGTCGATTCCTGGAGTAATGGGGGTAGATTTTCAGTCAAATCCATCATGGCCTTACCAGCCTGGGCGCGGATACCCGATTCTTCGATGGCTTTGAATACGCTGTCTTGATGGTGTAACGTCCCCATATCGATAACCGACGTTGTTCCAGATTTGATCATTTCGGCAATGCCAATCCTGGCTGATGCATACAAGGTTTCAGGAGTATGACGGAATTCGAGTGATGTGATGGTATCCAACCAATCCATTAGTGGTTGGTCATCGGCTTGACCACGCAACAAACTCTGGCAGAGGTGAATATGGGATTGCACAAAGCCAGGCAGCACCACCATACCCGTAGCATCGATAACCTTGTCTGCTGCTTTGTTTATCTCTGGAGCAATCTCTTTGATTTGCTTCCCCTCGATATAAATGTCCCCATAAAATCTGCTGCCACCCAAATCCATAGTAAGAAGATAACCATTTTTGATAAGGATTGATGTCATAAGAATACCTCCTACATTGATAGTACGTTGAATAATGATCTTATGGTTTAGAAATTCTCAACATGTCGGATTACATGAAAAGAACTCGCCTCACCAGCTAAATATTCTAGCGAGAGAAATACTGGAGCGTCATTCTCGTCATAGCCAATATCCTCGATGATCAATATGGGGGCATGGGGATCATCGAAATTGAAGAAATCCGGTAATTGACATTTCTCTGCCAATTCTGGGCTGATCGTAGAGGTCAAATACTTCACGTCAGTATTACACTGTTGTGCAAAAAACTCAAAAAAGGGCTCAGTAACCCCTGGCGCCAACGCCTGCTCTATTGATAGGCATTCCGTAACTACTAAGCCATCACCTGTGATGGCATGAACGACTGGCTGCGGAGG
>CAZLNX010000417.1:0-5229 GCA_964560795.1 uncultured Anaerolineales bacterium
GTGCCCGCAGGGCTTTTTTTACTGAGCGCAGTCTCAGGAAATCGCTAGATTCTTCATAACTCTTAAGTAAGATGATGCGAGGTCAAGACGACTTACCTTAGAAAGGAGAAATTAAGTGATACGAAGAAACCCTACGATTTTCGTGTTGCTCTTGTTTGCAACATTTATTTTGTCCGCCTGTGGTGTTGCCAGTGCAATTGAGCAACCCCAGGCCATGCCCGAGGCTGTAGAACCTGCCTCGGACGAAGAATCCGTTGTAACTGACGAACAGCCAACCGTTACAGATATCTTTGTAGCTAGTGCGACCCCCACGGAGATGCCTGCAGCGACGCAGGCTGAGCCGACACCGACAGAGGCCGTTGCCGAGGCCGTTGTCGAGACCGCTCCCACCCCGCGCTCAGATCTATATGCCACACCCCCTGGCGAAGTCAATCTTGCTTCTGGAGAGCTCCAGTTGGTTGAGTTCTTCGCCCATTGGTGAGGGTCCTGCCGGACAATGGCGCCCATCGTGCATGGGCTCGAAGCTGAGTATCACGGACAGGTCAAATTCGCTTATTTGGATATTGATAACCCAGCCAATCAGGATTTTATGCGTCAATTAGGTTTTCGCTATCAGCCCCAGTTCTTCCTGATCGATGGGGCAGGGAATATCCTACAGCAGTGGGCGGGCATTGTATCCGCCGAGAGTTTTAGCCAGGCGTTTGATCAGGCGCTGGCGCAATAAATCAAGACTGAAGATATGCTTTCAAGCCTCGACTCAATGTCGGGGCTTTCTTGTTGGCGTGGTTTTCGAAAAATCCAAAGTGGTTACCGAGAATCTCAGCCTATATTAGCAGCTGGAACCAACAACCTGGCTGAGCAGCGGGTTGAGGCTCTCGAAACCCGCATCGTTGGGCTTCGAGAACCTCAGCCCACGATGTAACCTTGGAAATTTAGCATGCCTATCTTGACAGGGGAGGGGCGTTTTGATATTATTATCTAGGCCCCGCCCCCCAGGGGGGGGACCCCTTGATTGGGAAAGGAGTTTTGATGATGAAGCATGACGACGCGCTGCACCGCCTGAAAAATGTCGAAGGTCATATTCGCGGCATTCAAAAGATGATCGAGGAAGACAAGTACTGCATCGATGTCATCCAGCAGATCCACGCTGCACAGGCCGCCCTCAACAAGGTCAGTAGCATGATTTTGGAGGGGCATCTTAACTCCTGTCTGATAACCGCTGTGCGTGGCGATGACCCCGAAGACCGCGAGCGCGTCCTGCAAGAGATCGCCGATGTCTTCGAAGCCGCCACAAAAGTCTAGCCATCTCTCAAAAAATCACTATCACTTTCTCTATCTCTACCTCTATCCACAAAGGAGTAACGTATGACTACCAAAACGTATAAAATCCCCAATATCAACTGCGGACACTGTGTCCACACCATCACCACCGAGGTCAGTGATCTCGAAGGCGTCCAATCTGTTGATGCCAGCCATGAGACCAAGACCGCCACGATTGTTTTCGATGCCCCGGCCACAGAAGAAAGCATCAAAAGCCTATTGACCGAGATTAATTTCCCGGCAATGGCCTAATATAACCTTGGTAATTTGAGTGCGGGGTGGTGTGTATTGCCCCGCACTTGTTGTTTTGATAAAGGAGATACGTATGTGGTATGGTCACGGATTTGGCTGGGGTGGCATGATTGTTGGTGGATTATTTATGCTACTGTTTTGGGGTGGATTAATCGCACTCGTCTTTTGGGGCGTAAAGTCTCTCATATCGAGCAATCAGCATTCAAATAATGCCCCGCATTCTCTAAACGCTCACGAAATCTTGGATCAGCGATATGCACGTGGCGAGATCGATCGCGATGAATATGAAACTATCAAAGAGGATTTAGCGCGCTAATGTCTGAAACAAAACAACTTACATTGCCGATCACAGGCATGACCTGCGCCAATTGTGTTGCCGCAGTGGAGCGCAATATCAAGAAGGTCGATGGCGTTCAGGTGGCCAATGTCAACCTTTCATCGGAGCGCGCCACCATCGAGTATGACCCCAATCAAGCGGGGTTGCCAGAGTTCTTAGCCCGCATCGATCGCGCGGGATTTGGCGTTGCCAGCGGCGAGGCGGATTTCATGATCCAACGCATGAGCGACGATAATGACGCTCGTCGATTGGAGAATGTTTTGTCGCAACTGGATGGCATCACCGATGTTACGGTCAACTTTGCCAGCGAACGCGCCCACATCACTTATATCCCCACGATTGCGTCACAGGCTGAACTTCGCCAGGCCGTCAAAGATGCTGGCTTTGATGTGGTTGTTCTAGGTGGCGAGGCGGAAGATGCGGAGCGCAAAGCCCGTGAGGCTGAGATTGACCAACAGCGCCACTTCCTTACCGTAGGGTTGCTCTTCACGGTGCCGCTGTTCTTGTTCTCCATGGGGCGCGACTTTAATCTGCTCCCTATGTGGGCTCATCAACCCTGGGCTGTCTGGCTGATGTTTGCTTTAGCCACGCCGGTGCAGTTCTATGTTGGCTGGCAGTATTATGTAGGGGCCTTCAAGTCGCTGCGTAATCGCTCGGCCAATATGGATGTGCTCATTGCGATGGGCTCATCCGTTGCCTATGTTTATTCTGTCGTAATCCTTTTGGGCTTGCTTCCCGGACATGTCTACTTCGAAACCTCGGCAGTGATCATCACGCTGATTAAAGTCGGCAAGTTCCTCGAAGTACGCGCCAAAGGTAGAACCAGCGAAGCCATCAAAAAGTTGATGAGCCTCCGAGCGAAAACCGCCCGCGTCGTTCGAGATGGTACAGAGCAAGAGATCCCTGCTGATGAAGTGGTGGTCGGCGATGTGGTGATTGTGCGCCCGGGTGAGAAGATTCCCGTAGATGGCGTTGTCGTTGAAGGGCGTTCCTCGGTGGATGAATCCATGCTGACTGGCGAATCACTACCGGTAGAAAAAGGTCCCGGCGACTCGCTTGTTGGTGCTACACTAAACAAGATCGGACGGATCAAATTCGAAGCCACCAAAGTCGGAAAAGAAACAGCGCTTTCACAGATCATCCGCCTGGTTGAAGAAGCGCAGGGCAGTAAAGCTCCAATTCAGAAGCTGGCTGATCAAGTGTCTGCTATCTTTGTTCCGGCGGTGATTGGCATTGCCCTGGTTACATTCCTGGTTTGGTATTTCCTAATTCCACTCGCCCCCACGGCAGAGATCAGCCTGTTTACGCGAGCGCTGATCAATATGGTGGCAGTATTGGTGATTGCCTGTCCCTGCGCCATGGGATTGGCGACTCCTACGGCTGTGATGGTCGGCACCGGCAAGGGTGCCGAGATGGGTATCTTGCTGAAGTCCAGTGAAGCTCTAGAGCGAGCCGGACGCCTGACGACCGTGGTGCTAGATAAAACCGGTACCATAACTAAAGGGCAACCAGCTGTTACCGATGTAGTGATCAGTGAACAGTCAGCAGTGAGCAATTCTGATAACTTGATCCAGCTAGCAGCTTCCGTGGAGCAGGGTTCCGAACATCCCTTGGGGGAGGCGATCTGGGCGGAGGCAGGAAACCGCTCCCTTCGTTTGAGCCAACCTGAAGGGTTTAAAGCGCAGGTGGGTCACGGGGTCGAGGCTGAGGTTGATGGTCAACGGGTTTTAGTCGGCAATCTGCGCATGATGAATTCCCGCGGTATGGCTCTCAATGGTCTTGAACCAGAAGTTGAGCGCTTGCAATCCGAAGCCAAAACGGCTATGCTGGTCGCCGTCGATGGGGAAGTGCGCGGGGTCATCGCTGTGGCTGATACAGTCAAGGATGGTTCCGTTGATGCGATTTCTCAGATGAACGAAATGGGGTTGCGTGTAGTCATGATTACGGGCGACAATCAGCATACCGCCGAAGCCATTGCGCAGCAAGTTGGTGTCGATCAGGTGCTTGCAGAAGTTCTCCCCGGCGATAAGGCCGCTGAAGTCAAGAAACTTCAGGATGCTGACGAGATCGTCGCCATGGTAGGGGATGGAATCAATGATGCGCCCGCATTAGCGCAGGCCGATGTAGGTATTGCTATTGGCACTGGAACAGATGTTGCTATGGCGGCTGCGCCTGTGACATTGATCAGTGGTGATCTGCGCGGCGCGCCTAAAGCCATCGACCTATCTCGTCGCACCTTGCGTACCATCAAGCAAAACCTGTTTTGGGCTTTCTTCTATAATGTCATCCTTATTCCCGCTGCAGCAGCTGGATTTTTGAATCCGATGCTGGCAGCTGGGGCGATGGCTTTTAGCAGTATCTTTGTTGTAAGCAATAGCTTGCGTTTGAGACAATACCGAATTAGGAGTTAAGTAATGCAACGTTTATTGGTAGAGAAAAAATATTCAATTGTAGTAGTGCTGTTCGTATCATTAGCCCTTTTGCTCTCGGCTTGCGGAAGTACTTCTGGCTTGCAAGTTGGCGATGATGCGCCCGATTTTTCACTCCAAACCGCCCAAGGAGATCAGATCTCAAAAGCTGATTATGCTGATCAGCCAGTTCTGCTTTATTTTCATATGGCAATGGGCTGACCGCCCTGCATGCAGCAGATCGTTGATCTGCAAAACGACCCGGCTTACCAAGCACTTGAAGTGCCCGTGGTTAGCATTGCCTTTGATTCAGCTGCTGAGCAATCGCAAGGCATTATCGAGTATGGCATTCAAGATACCCCCATGCTCGTCGATGCTGAGCACGCTATGTCCGAAGCCTATGAAGTTCTCCAGTGGGCTGTCGGCACAGGTGAGCCTGGACATACCTTTATTCTGGTAGACGCCAACGGTAAGATTGCCTGGATTCAAGATTATGGACACCCAGATAACCGTGGTGTCATGTATGTTCCCATCGATGAGTTAACGCATGAGGTGAGTACGCATCTCGATAACTAAGTAGCGTTGACATTTATGCCGTTTGCTAGAGAGATTGGCTTAATTCAAGCCCCGTATTTCTGAAAAGAAATCACCAAATGTCAACACAGTCTAGAAATTTATTCACCCGGTATAACTCTCCAGGCGAAAAACTGCTTGCGATAAGGATACAAGAAGAAATCATGCCCCGAAAATTCGAACATTGTTCGCACGAATTTTCGGGGTTCTTCATTAAACATCCAACAGATTTGTAATTCACCCCATTTTGGGGTATAAACATCGTAAGGGTATAATTTCTTATAGAACTCATTGAAACTTATTGGTGAATAACATGGCGCAGGTTGATCATAGCAAAGG
>CAZLNX010000418.1:0-5206 GCA_964560795.1 uncultured Anaerolineales bacterium
TAGAATGCAGAACTAAAACTCGAAATCATCTACTTGACCTTTTCGTCGCAACTTGGCGATCGGAGGCAAACAAGTCATCCAGGTTAACAAATGCTTCTGATGATAGACAGTAGCGCTGGATGACTGTTGTCTCTAAACCCGATTCATGAATGGCGTTAGCCACCCGAATCACATCATCTTCGAACATAGCGCCGAGGACGGCCACCCGCCATGTGGGGTATGCTTGGGCAACTCCCTGGATGTAGAAGCGTAAATCCTCGTATTCTTCATAATCGTGATTGAAGACAACACTTGCAAATATCTCGGCGATATCTTCGTAAAATGAGAGTGCCGTTCCCCCGACCCAGAGTATCCGTGGAAATCCGACATCGGTTGCCAGTTCCATCCCTTCCCTAGACTGGTGTACATCGGGGTCCAGTTCGTCGACGATGATGTCTGAATAGAGTTCCAGGGTCGAGTTAAGTTTAGTTCCATCGTCCTGAAATGGCATCCAGCTTTCCGGATCAGGTTCGACGAGCGCAATGATGTGAAAGTTGAGCAGGGGCAGATGAACTAAATCCTGGTCAGAGATCTTGATTTGGGGGTTGGGTTGAACGATGAAGTTGGTCATAAGAGGTAGTGTCTGGCGGGTTGTTATTATCGGTCTTTTGATTCTAAATCGCCCACTAATCCCTTTTCAACACCGTCTCTCGTAATCAAATTTTCAATCTGATAGCCGTGCATGCCAGATACTGCGGAGGCTTGGTGTACATCTTCTACCGAATCATAATCCTTATGAAAATGCAGCCGTCCATGTGGACCCATATCGTACTCATGCTGAAGGTAGAGCAAGTATCGTTTCATCAGGGTGATAATTCCTTATTAAATGCGATTAGTTCCCATATGTTGGGGGAGCCATTTCGATATCTTCTGATTAGTATATTGTTGGTATGATGATCAGCAATCATCAAGAATGATCACTCTATCCGCCCACTTTTTGTAGTTTTCATCATGCGATAGTAAGATTACCTGCCGTTCTAAACCAATCTGAGACATAAAATTTAGGGCAGCAGTCAGCCTCTCAGGATCAAAATTCACAAATGAATCGTCCATGATGATGGGCACAGGTAGATCAGCGGATAACAGATCGGCAATAGCAATGCGCAGCGCCAGAAATAGCTGGTCTTTTGCGCCAGTGCTCAAATCTGAGACATCAAAGTTGAGCCCCTGGTTGTCTGAGACTCTTATCTGGTTCGCCTCAATGCTGATTTCACTGTAATGCCCCTTGGTAAAGAGCTTGAAATGCTGGCTGGTTTTCGATGATAACCGCTGCAGGTGTTTTTCTTCGTAATCAATAATGGCATTGTCGAGAGTTTCAATGGCGATAGCCAGCGCATCCTTGTGAAGTACGCAGCGTTCCAGCTTTTCCCTTTTCTGCTCAAGCTGCTCCTCAATAACTTCTGGGTTTTCACTGGTTGGGCTGTGGTAGCCGGCCAAATCTAGTTCTGCCTGACGAACCTGATTACTAAGGTCACTGCTGCGATCCTCTAATCTTTCTAACTCCCGCTTCCCCTTTTCCAAACGCTCAGTGCCTTGAGATAGATACCCTCGATATTCTTTAAACGTAGGGAAAGTCTCTTCAAGCGATTCCATCTTGCGTTGCTCTTCTTTCAGCTTGTTGGATATGTCTTCGCTGGCATCCTCCTGTTCGGTTGATAAACCTTCGAGGGTTTCCTGCTTTGTCTGCATTTCGGACAAGAGCTCATCATATATTTTCAAACGGTCTTTCAATACTGCAGTTGTTTCGGATTCGATGATAGGTTTTAATTGGGGGTTCTCTCTTGTCTTCAATATGTCACGATCTTCAAGGAGCTCTCTTTTCCTGGTATAGTCGTCTTTTTCTACTCGAAGCATCTTTAGGTTTTCCCACCTTTCTATAAGAACGTCCAGTGATTTCTCCTCTTTGAGAATGGGCTTCAACACCTCGGTAATTTCGTCTCTTTCACTTTTGGCATCTGCCAGTCTGGTTTCGGCGGCAAGAACATTCAGCTTACCTTCAACCGGCTGACTACGGAGGGAAAGCGTGATGATAAATCCAATGCAACCCATGGCAATTCCCAACATCCCAGAGCCGATGATGATACCTAACACCGGATTGATTGATAATTCAGAAAAACCAATAAAAAGATTGCCTAACAAACCGCCAATGACACCACCGACGATAAACAGACCAAGAGGAACCAACCACAAAACTTTGCGAGCTTTCCTCTCAATTGTGCTGTCCTGACCGCGGATTTTCTCCCGCTGGACTGATATCTCCGCTTTCAGTTCTTTCAGCCTTGATAATATATCTCCAGTATCTTCTGGGGCATCACAGAGGAGAGCGTAACGATCATCATCAATCAAATCCCGCACTCGCTGCTCATCATTTATGCATCTGTCAATTTGCTCTAATGTGTCATCAACGTCCGAATTGACGTACTTCCTCAGCTTTTCAAGATCACCATTCTCTAATGCCCCAAAGATTGCGTAGCTTTCCTTTGACAA
The DNA here is from genome assembly GCA_964560795.1 of uncultured Anaerolineales bacterium. Lineage (GTDB taxonomy): Bacteria > Chloroflexota > Anaerolineae > Anaerolineales > UBA11858 > NIOZ-UU35. Next base: position 2,527 of record CAZLNX010000418.1, read on the forward strand.
GTCATTATTAATTTGAGTAATGCGATCTTCTAGCTGACGAAGGTTATTTTTTCGGGATTCCTCCAGCCTCTCCTGCTGCTGGTAGTCCTCATATCTCTCTACAATACCAAGATATTGTTCTAACGCTGTGACATCCTTTCCTTTTTTGGTCGCTATCGCTGATGCTTCTTTGTATTCACCTTTCTTGGACGCAAGATCCATTCGAAAATAATTGACTCTCTCACTGCCGTCAATGGCCAGTTCTAGATTTTGTTCGAACTCGTAAATTTCCTGATTGAGCTTTTCTATCTTTTTATCAGTCCTGCGCCGTTTATCCCCAGGAAGCGGCTCTAAGGACAGGTTGTAATACTGATCCCGCAATATCTGGCGGGCTTTTTTATAATCGGCCTGGCCGGCACCAGAAATCTGACGGCGCAGATCATCATCCAGCGTGATGCCAACTTCTAGCTGGCCCACATAGGCTGTATTGCATAATACGCTTTTCGGAGGGAAGCAAACTTCTTCCCGCAGTATTTTCCTGTATTCCTGGGGTTCTTCCGTCCTGCCTCGGGGGTTGGCATTTCCATCAAAGATTTCCTCGGGATCGGAATCGGCAGTGTGTTTGACGATCTTTACGTCATCAGACTCAAACTCTCTTGATATTTCATAGGATGCATCACCGATATCTATGAATACCCTACCTTCAAAGCGGGATGATTTATCACGCGAGCGGGCTTGTTGTGCGTCTTTCTTATTACTATAACCATAAACAATGGATATTATTGAGTTGCATAAGGTGCTTTTACCACACTCATTCGGCCCCAAGATCAGATTCTTCCCTTTGGGTTGCAACTCTATCTCAGTATTTAGCAGCGGCCCTACGCCGCGCACTTCAACATTGCGGAAATTCATCGCCCACTCCGAATAGTCTTGTTGAAAGCATGAATTGCAGTTCGCAGGGCTAGTTCGATCTTCTGTTGTTCTAAGGGGTCAACTTCTTCATCAATGCGCTTTGAAAGCCTTCTGATAAATAGCCCCCGAATAGTTTCCTCGCTGGCCCAATCATCCACCAGTTGACTGTCAAATACATTTGTTTTGTCAAGGATTTCGCTCCAGAAGAAATTTCCTGCCAGCCTCGTAGCTAATCCATCTATGTCAATAATGAATGGGGCAGTCCCAATGATTTCTAATCTCAGCAGTTTATTTTGATCACCATACCGCTCGCTTATTAATTCAACTAACTCATCGCTGGTTTCCACAGTCTCCTTGTCTAAATCCAGGCGAATTTTTTCAAGCTCCTTTTCATTCCAGGGAATTTGATCAATTTTCGCTTGTTTTCCTTCTTCGAGTGACACAACAACAAGATTCCGTTTCCCGAATTCGCTGGATACAAAGCGCTTGCCCTCTAACGTGCCAGGATAAACAACCGGAATAGAGCTGGCCATATGCGTCTGAAAAGAGTGGATATGGCCCAGTGCGACATAATCCATTTCAGAATTAGCAAGATTTTCCAACTGAAGAGGGATATTTCGTTTATGAGCTTCTATGAAATGGGCTTTTTCCAGTGTTCCGTGAATGACTGCGATATGGTATCCGTCCTCTTTACGCGATGCCTTAAATGTATCAAAGGGCGGTTCTGATTGGGTGACATGCCAGGCCATTCCATAGATATGTACAGCTTCACCTTGGATATTCAAGGAGTCAACAAGTTCTACATTCGGACAATCGATGAAAGTAACCAGTTTTCGGATATCCGTTCCTGAATTATTGTAGACAGAGTCCGGATAGCCTATAGAGTCATGATTTCCCGGCGCTAATATGATAGGTTTATCTTGTTGATTGAGTTTTTTCAACTGTTTTATTGCGAAGCTGAGCGTTTTTGGGGAAGGATTATGCCGATCAAAGAAATCCCCTGCAATGATGACAAAATGGATAGCGTTTTCAGGCTCAAGTGCATAATCCACAGCCCGTTCAAACGCCTTATTAAAATCCTTACTACGCTCGGGAGCAGCATCCCCTAGGTAACTTGGTTCAGCGCCAAGGTGCAAGTCTGCAAGGTGAAGAAAACGCAACATATCCAAATACCCTTTACATAGAATTCGCAGATGACTTGATTAGCTTACCAATAAACCCTTTGCCAATAATCAGTATACCCTAATAATATATAGGATCTATAATCTGTTGGTTTCCTCCAACAATGATGGAGCCATTTCAACGCTTATCTAACCTGCGTAGGATAAAGGGGAGCGTTGTTTTTTCCTGAATTGAGGTCACGCACGTCTCTTCCTCTCCGATGACGGAAATTACGCCCATCTTAGACTATATCAAAATCGTCGTGAAAATGCGGCCGCCCAGGGGGCTGGTGTCATATGCATGCTGCAAGTAGAGAAGATACCTTTTCATCCCACTGGTAATTCGATACTAATGATGAAACCATCTACCTAAGAAACCAATTTGCTTGACCAAAACAATATCCCGTTTTACTTTTTCTTTCCTCTTCGGCCGCGCTTGGCCTTCTTTTTCGGCTTTTCTACGAGTTTTTGTTCGGCGGGTTGGGTTTGTGCTTTCAGCCATGCTGCAGCCCCGGGTGCCTTGCGCCAGAAATTCAGATGGGTGGCTGCATAGCTGACAGCTTCGCTTTCTCTTCCCGGAGAAATCATATCAGGCAAGCGATTAGGAATCCGCTTTGCTCCCGTCAGGT
>CAZLNX010000419.1:0-5190 GCA_964560795.1 uncultured Anaerolineales bacterium
TCTGCCACGCCCCACCACTTCATTCTAATAACCCCGCTTGCAGGCGACCCGGCTAGCAGCCGGAAGGTACGCGGCGCGAAAGCCAGAAAATCTTATAAGATTGAATTTGTCGAAAAGGTAAGACGCCGGGTCGCGAAGTTGAATTGAGTTCAAAGATTTTAGGCAAGCGATGTTTAGGGTCAGAGTCGCCGGGCGCCTAAAGCCAACGTTAGCCCGCAGTATTTCAAGATGAACTAATAAAGTTAATAGACATTCAGTTTTACAATAGGCAAATTTTACAATAGGCAATTGACATAGAGCTTAAAATTGATTATAAACATAACAAGTTCATTCCGTTGTATCAGATTAGATGTATGCTCGTAAATTCATTTTAAAGGAGGAATTGAAATGGATGCAGTAAAGAGTAAGGAAAAAAGCAGAATAATTGAAGATTCTGACCCCAAGTTAGAAGAATTTTGGCATGCTGGAATTGTAGAAAAGGAACCAGAAGTATTATGCATAGCTGGTTCGTATATAAACAGTGCCGTCCTTAAAAGATTGTCATGTTTTGATGATAGTTTAACAATGACTATGTGGACTGATTCCCATGGTGATGACCGTGGCCCGGATCACCATGATCACTCATCAAAGATAAGAATTGATATGGAGCCTGTTGATATAAATATATCGAATGAATTTCAGGATGATTATTCGTTTACGCTTCGATCAGGGTTAAAATTCAGAGAAGAAAAAAACGGCATGATTGTGGCCCTCTCACTCAATGGATTTTTTGTAAATTGCTTAGGGGCACAATTTATAGAACATTTCAGAGATGAAGTTAATGTTTCGGTTAGAGAGATAAAGATGATGTGTGAAAGAATCGGAATTTCTAAGGAAGCAGGATTGAGTTTCCTTCGTAAACTCCTTTTGCTGGGGTTGGTGACCAGTACTCAATACGAATAAATTTTGTGTTTGTCAGGGGATATTTGTTGACAATTTTAAAATAAATACACAATCGGAACCATTCTAAATGGATAGTTCCGATTGTTTTTTTGATATTGTATACGTTGATACAAGAGGTGTTTAATGATTGAGCTAGATATGCCATTCATGGTTGATTTTGAAATCACCAATCGTTGTCCATGCAAATGTGCTTTTTGCGAAGCTAATCTTCCCAACACTCCAATTCTCCAAGAATTGTCTACTGCTGCATGTTTTAGGATTATTGACAAGTTATCAAATGCAGGAGTTTTGGGGATATTTTTAACTGGTGGGGAACCTTTCTGTCGAGCAGACCTCCCCCAGTTGATTAGACATTGTTTTGATGTAGGATTGGAACCCACCGTTAGTACAAGTGGTTTTATTCTGAATGAAGATATGATAGATGCAATAAGAGATGCAGGTTTAAATCATATCCAAATTAGTATTCATGGACAAGGTAAGAATCATGAATCTGTTGTGAATGTACCAGGAGTGTACCCTGTCGTTTTAGAGAAAGCGCGAATGGCAATAGAAAAAGGTATTGATGTTGAAGTTGCTTGCGTCGGGATAAAGCAAAATTTCGAATCAATCCCAAACCTCCTAAGCGATCTTGCAGATATTGGCGTAAGAAAATTTAGAGTCTTAAGATTTCTTGCTTCTCATTCAGAAGAAATGCTAGACCTTATACCTCCAAGAAGAATGGTAATGGAAATTATGCCGAAGATAGAAGAAATATCAAAGAAATGTTCCATAAATTTGTTACCAAGTTTTTGTCCAGGCCTTGTTGTTAAGTCACGATCAATTTATGAAGGTACTCATCCTATGGCTCTTACGTGTCCGGCTGGCAAAAGCGAATTCGCAATTCTTCCGAATGGTGACGTATTTCCATGTATCAACCTTAAAGATAATTCGAAGATGTATGCTGGCAATATACTAAAAGATGACATACAAAAAATATGGGATCACCCGATAATGGTACAACTACGGGGACTGACCCCCGCAGATTATACAGGTATTTGTGGGAAATGTGAGAGGAAAAATGTATGTTATTCCGCTCGTTGTGTTGCATATAATCTTACGGGCGATTTATATGGAGATGATGTATCTTGTTATAAGGTTAGAGAGCAGCTAGGTCATGAAGTGTAATTCTAAATACAATTTTAAAGTAATTGCTTTTTTATGATAGGGAGAACTGAGATATGTTTGCGGAGACAATAAAATACGCGTACAATAACTCATCATTCTACAATTGGTTTTACACACATCACGACATAGATGTATTTAGTGATGAGATTATTAAAGATTACGCTCAAATTCCCATTCTAAGAAAACAAGATATTCTATTTTTTCTAAAAAAACAGGAAATTGATAATATTTGGTGTCAAAGTACTGATATTATCACTTTAACTACTACCGGAACAACATCAAAACGTTTTATTGTCCCCTATACAGAGAATGACATTTTTAGATTTACTACTATGCACATCATTGATGCCTTAAAGTGGTGGGGGCGTAAAGATGGTCCCATAAATTCGCTATTATTTGGACATCGCCAAGATCTTGCATCAATATTATTAGAGGATATCGCGAAATCTACCGAGGGGATAACATATCAATATATAAAAATTAAGGGACGATTAGATTCAATTGACAAACCAGTCGAAGAAACAATTACTTTTATTCCTTCACTGTCTGCTTTATCAAGCATGTTGAGTTCTCCTTCATACATGAGTCTGTTTAAAAAACTTAATGTTAAATATATTCTTACTCTGGTAACACCTCCAGAGTTGAAAAGCAAATTTCATATTAAAATTAAAGCAAAACTGGGGAATATAGAACTTATTCCAGTGTATGGATCAGTTGAAATGGGACTTGTTGGGGTTTCTTGCCCTCATATATTTGAGAGTACTTATATTCATGTTATGCAACAAAGTATGTTTCATATATTACATCAAGATCTTACTCTTGGGGATTATGGTATTGGAAAACTTGTATATACGAGTTTGAATAGAGAAGCCTTTCCATTTATTAATTATGAAGTTGGTGATAATGTCATTCTCAAGGAAAGACAAGGGTTATGCAATTGTGGATTTTCAAATAAAATCATGAGGTTTGAAAATCGACATTCGCTGACTGTTAAGATTCCAGATGCTGGGGGCTATTTCATAGATGTTTTAAAGGTGGATGAAATAATTAAAAACACTATTACCGGAAGTCACATGATATGTATCTATGGTGAGCATGTATCGGAATACTTTCTTTTTCTCGCCATTTTTATTGGTGTTGGGGGCGATATATTTGTGAGTGAAGATAAAGTTAAGGAGATGATAGTTAAAGAGATAATTTTGAATCACTTCCATCCGTATAAAATTGAGGAAGAAGGTTTATATAGTTTGGTGTCGCAATTCAAGAAAAACTTCCCAATTTTTATTATAAATTCTCTTGATATTCCTAAAGAACCTGGAGCAAATAAACCCAGAATATTACTAAACTTAATGCAAGATGGGAATTTTCTAGATTCAGAAATATATCAACAGCTAATTGCTAAATTAGACGATTATTTGGTGTAATTGTTTATTGTAGCTACATAAAACTATGCTGGTAAGATTTTATGATAGTATTTCTTTGGGAGCGGGCTACCGATAAGTTGCAGTGTCAACCCCCCAAGGGGGTGCTGCGCGAGGGCAAGGGAGAAAACAGGGATAAAAAGAGAAGTCAGCTCGAGAAAAAGAATATTTGGCATCAAGAAACCTTGATATAGGTTCTTTTTATTATGGGTCCTTAAAGGTAAGCACGCCTACAAGCAGCGTGGGCAGATAAGCGCAAGTTGGAAGTATATCCCCAGGAAGAGAGTGCTATTCGGGCGGTCTCAAATCTGGTTTGAGAGCCAGGACTTCATCTGTGGGAGCAATGCGTCTAGGTAAGCCGCTGCGAACGATGCGAGTGATATCATGGCCAATACCCAAGCGGAGGAGCCCGTATTTGACAAACTGCTGGCGGGTCATGCCCCTAAGAGCAGTTTCGTCCATGCGTTGAGACCAAGTGATCATCTTGTAGGCGATGGTTTCGTCATCAAAGTGGCGATAAGGTTCACGATGGGAGAGCACATGCCAAATGGAGACCAGCAATTTACGGGCGATAGCGACGATGGCTTGGTTGGAGTGCTTACCGCGTTTCTTGAGATGTTCGTATTGAGCTTTCCAGTGAGGATCGCTGCGGACGGCGCCCCAGGCGGCTTCGACGAGAGCCCATCGGAGTTCCTTACGGCCGGATTTTGTGATACCTTTTTTCTGATGTTTCAAGCCACTGTCATGAACACCAGCACCGAGACCAGCATAACCGACCAGGTTCTTAGCGTGCACGAAGCGAGTGATGTCGCCGATGGCAGAAAGCACGGTCATGGAGAGAACCACGCCGAGGCCGGGGATCTGCATAAGGAAGACCATGTCGTTGGCCCAGGGGTTGCGGTTGCTGAGGCAGGCCAGTTCCTGATGGATGGCTTCTTTGTGTGCGGTGAGATGCTCAAGAATGAGCAGATCTTGCTCGATTTGAAGGTGCACCATGGAGGAGAAATCCTGCTGCTGCCACCAGGAGAGATTGACTTCAGAGAAAAGCGGGCCTTGCGGGGGTATCAGGTTGAAGCGGTGGATGAAACTGTGCAGGCGGTTCTTGGTCATGGCGATTTGTTTATGGATACGCCAGCGATGGGAGATCAAAGCCCGCAGATCGCGGACATGATGAGGGGGCACCCATACTTCTGGGACGATACCGGCGATGAGCAAGATGATCAGTCGTTCGACATCGAGTTTATCGGTCTTGACCTTGGCGCCAGCGATTTGGCCGACTTTCAAGGGATTGGCGACCACGACATATCCCGCCAATGGGGCGATCAGATCATAGATATCCCAGGCGTTGGAAGTGGATTCGATGACCACGGCATCGGTGGGAGTTAGATTTATCTGAGCCCACTCGGGGAAGCGGGACATACGCACTTTGCGAGAGCGCAGAACCCAGTTCTTTTGTGAGTTCATGCCGCCGACGATAACATAGTGCTTGTGAATGTCGATGGCGATATAACGTTCAACGGGTATTGATTTGGGATCGGTATTCATGCTACACTCCTTATGCGCAGAAGCTCTGCGCCGTAGTTAGGTGGGGCGTGGATTTTTGGGTCATGAGGTACATCTACCGATACGGGTTCACCCACGATAATGTGGGGTCCCAGACTAG
>CAZLNX010000420.1:0-5184 GCA_964560795.1 uncultured Anaerolineales bacterium
GGCTGATGGGAACGATGACCAAACTGAAGGACATGAAAGCTGGTTCGCGGTAGCAAGAGATGCCATGCCACCAACGCCAGTAATCAGTGGGCCAAGCAGCCCCACCAACTTAGATCCCTTTGATGTAAACATTGATTTCGGTGAAACCGTGACTGGCTTTGAGAGCAATGACATTAGCGTTGGTAATGGTTCAATAGGCTCGTTTTCAGATGAGGGAGGGGGAAAATTCGCCGCCAGTATTGATGTGACTTCTGACGGTGTTGTCACCGTTGATATAGCTGCGGGCGTAGCCCAAGACCAGGCCGGTAACGATAATAATGCGGCCACACAATTCTCTGTTACGGTCGATACAACTAATCCCAGGCTGACGATTGACCAGACCATCGGGCAAGCTGATCCTGTGAATTACTCGCCAATTGAATTCACGGCTATTTTCGATGAGCCGGTCAACACGGCTACCTTCACTGCTGCCGATGTCAATCTCGACGGTACGGCTACGACCGGAATAGTAACGGTTAGTGAAATAGCTCCCAACGATGGTACGATCTTCAGCGTCTTGGTAGAAGTCAGCGGGGATGGCACGGTGATTGTCAGTATCTCGGCGGGTGGCGTGGAAGATCTGGTCGGAAACACCAATGCTGTCTCCACCAGCACAGATAACAGTATTACCTATGATAGTACTGCCCCCGCACCGGTAATTGATCAAGCCGCCGGACAGAGTGACCCAACCTCGATTCAGTCACTTAACTTCACGGTAGATTTCGGCGAAGAAGTGAGCGGTTTCGATGAAACCGATATAAACTTCGGTGGTACAGCCCCCGGCACACCCACGGCCACCGTCAGTGACGGCCCGGCGGTCTACAACGTGGCCGTCTCCGGACTAAGCGGGGATGGAACCCTGACTATCGACTTCAACGCCGCCGCGGCGCAAGACACGGCGGGTAACACCAGTCTGGAGCCGACTCTCACCGACAACCAAATCACCTTCGATGGCGACCCGGAGATGGACCTCCAACGCCCGGCAGGGACTTCCATTCTCGACGGCGGCGCGGACGCCCTGGGTGATAAGCCGGTCGGAACCGTCACTCTGACCTATACCGTGGATAACACGGCTGGAACCGATCAGCTTGACATCACGGCTGTCACCGTATCTAACCTGAGCAACGTTGGCAACTTCACGCTCAACACCGCCGTCCCCATTCAGATTGTTGGGGGCGCGACGGGCAGCTTCGAGATTGCCTTTGATGTAGGCATCAACGGCAATTTCAGTTTTGACCTGGCAATTTCCAACAACGATGGGGATGAAAATCCCTACGACATCCGAGTTGGCGGGAAGGGAACGGGCGGTGCGCCCGAAATAGACGTGCAACGACCGGCAGGAACATCCATCGTTGACGGTGGTGCGGATGATGTTGGGAACCAATCGGTAATTGCCGTAAACACCCTGACCTACACCGTGGACAACGGCACTGGAGCTGCCGAACTCACTGTCTCAGATGTCACTACAGCTAATCTTTCCAACGTAAGCGGATTCACGCTCAATACGGTCATGCCGCTGAATATCCTCGCCGGGAGCGCGGATACCTTCGAGATCGCCTATAATGTGGATGTCAATGGCGCTTTCAGCTTTGATCTACAGATCGACAACAATGATGGGGACGAGAACCCCTACGACCTCCAGGTCAGCGGTACGGGTATGGAAGGGTTGCCAGAAATCGATGTGCAGCGTCCAGTAGGAACATCAATCCCCGATGGAGGCGCGGACGACTTGGGGAACCAATCCCCTGGGACGCATCAAATCTACTACACGATTGATAACACAGCAGGGCAGAAGCAGCTCAACCTGACCGCTGTGGACACCATCAACCTGATAAACGCCAGTGGCTTCAGTGTCACCACTGCCTTGCCATTGGTGGTTCCCATTGGGGATACGGCCGAACTGGAACTGAGCTTTGATGTGGACGCCAACGGCGCTTTCAACCTTGATGTGACGATTGCTAATGATGACCCGGACGAAAACCCCTACGATCTCACCATTCAAGGCTTTGGTGCGGCTGTTCCGGAGATAGATGTGCTGGGGAACGACCACGGCATTGCCAACGGCGATACAACCCCCGACCCTGCCGACCACACCGACTTTGGAAGCGCCGACGAGAACGGCGCAACCATCACCCGTACTTTCACGATTAAGAACACCGGCAGCACTGACCTGAACCTGACGGCGGGACCGCCAACTGTATCCATTGAAGGCACGCACGCTGCCGATTTCACCCTGACAACGGATGCCGCCTCTCCCATCACTGCAGGGGCAGAGACTACCTTCATGATCACCTTCAACCCCAGTGCCCAGGGGCTGCGTGAAACCACAGTCAGTATTAGCAACGATGACGGCGACGAAAACCCCTATGAGTTTAGTATCCAGGGCACAGGAACCGGCCCGGCCCCGGAGATGGACATCTTGGGTAACGGCTTATGCATCCCGGACGGTGATGTCAGTCCCCAGGTTGCGGACAGCACCGACTTTGGAGATGTCAGCGTGGGTGGCGGCGCGGTTAGCTATGCGTATACCATCCAGAATACCGGCAGTGTGGACTTGAACCTGCTTGATAACCCCAGGGTGACCATCGGCGGGGCTGACGCTGCCGAGTTTGAGTTGACGACCGATGCGGCAACACCCGTCTTTGCGGGCGGAGGCGAGACCACCTTCGAGATCACCTTCAACCCGCGTGGCCTGGGGCTGCGTCAGGCCACGGTCAGCATCGCTAATGATGATGGGGATGAGAACCCCTACAACTTTGAAATCCAGGGCACGGGAGTGGTTCCCGGTAAAGCGCCGCCGGGAAAAGGTGGAGGCGAACCAGCGATCCGCAAGTTCAACATAGGGCAAGCAGGCGGCCAGTTCAGGGCAGGCCCGGTGCGAATGACCGTCGATGCGAACACCCTGCCCAACGGCACACAGCTATTCATTGAGCGGGTGCCGGTAGACAGTGAAGATGCGGGTTTCATCTTGGGAGAACTGGTTTTTGATATCAACTTCATTGGGCCGGATGGCGAGTATATCACCGACTTCTTCCCGCCAATCCAGGTCTGTATCAAGCCGACCAATCAGCAGTTACGTGCAGCAGATTACCATTATGGAAACCTGCACATGCTTACCAAGCATAGTGATGATCCCTGGGCGATGGCGCCCAACTCCTATGAAGATGACGGCTACCTGTGCGTGGATATCTATCATTTGAGTTTCTTTGGTCTGGGTGTGGGACAGTTGCCCGCGACGGGGTTTCCCCCCGGCGCGATACAAAGATTGCCTAGTCAACCAGTGGAGAGAGCTTATCAGCAATTGGAGAACTTCACCCTGGCGATCCCCGAATTAGGAATTAGCTTGCCGATTATTAGTGTTCCACTGACGGAATATGGTTGGGATGTAACTTGGTTAGGAAATCAAGCTGGTTATCTCGAAGGCACAGCCTACCCCACCTGGGCTGGCAACACCGTCATTACTGCCCATGTCTGGGATGCGAATAACCATCCCGGACCCTTTGTGACCCTGCCTACTTTACAGTATGACGATATAATTATTATCCATGCTTGGGATTTGCAACATATTTACCAGGTACGTGATATCCAGTGGGTGATGCCAGATGATCTGTCCATCCTGACACATGAGGATCAAGACTGGCTGACCTTGCTCACTTGCAGGGAATATGATGAAGCAGAAGGAGTGTATAACTATCGGGTCGCCGTACGTGCAATTTTGGTGGGAATTGAAGCAGACGAATAACACCATTTTGAATAGTTGATAAAGGAGAGAAAATCATGTCAACGATTAACACCAGTTTTTCCAACTTTTTTACGGAAGCCGCAACAGTTTTGGCGAATGCCCAAGAGCATTCGGAAATTGCCGCCGCGCTGGACGCATTCGGTTATGATGCAATCGTTCTTCAAGAAGGGCAGGCTTTGTTGGATACCGCCCGCAACCTGTATGATGCGCAGATCAAAGAGTACGGTGAGCAACACGCCGCCACACAAGCTTTTGTAGAAGCCTCCCGGCAAGCTGATAAAGCCTATGCCGCCCACCGCCGTTTAGCCAAAATCGCATTCAAGAATGACGTCCAACGGAAAACCGATCTGCATTTGAACGACCGTAAACCGCAGGCGTTCAAGCCCTGGTACGAGCAGGCCCGTCATTTCTACACCGCCTTGCTTGCCGACACCGAAGCGCAAACGCAGTTAGCGCGCTATAAAATTACGCTCGAAGCTTTGCAGGAAGCCCAGGCTCAAGTAGAGCAAACCTTGAACCTCAACAACGTACAAGAGCAAGAGAAAGGTGAAGCGCAAGAAGCTACCCAACAGCGCAATGCCTCCATCGAGGCCTTAGATGAGTGGCTGAGTGATTTCCGAGTCGTTGCCCGCATAGCCCTTGAAGATACGCCTCAATTGCTGGAAGCGTTAAATTTGAGAACGGTTTCCTGATAAACTATATCGCAGAAGTCGTGCATCGTGTGAGGCTGCAAAGGTATCGAATGGCGACGAAACTTTCCCGTTCGATAGTTTGGGTAAACCACGGCTATGAAGCCTCACACCATGCGCTAGGGTATCAGCGTTTGTAAGGTGATTTTTTGAAACGTTGCCAGCGATGAAGCGCACTTGCTTCCTTGCGCAATCAACGCCTCAGTAGTTCGTAAAACGCAAGAGCGCCGGGTAAGCCAAAAATCGGAGCCAGCCATCACCGTTTATCCCTGAGTCGTCGTCATTTAACATTGAGCAGTCACCATCTAACACCGAGCTATCGTTATTCACGCTGTGCAGTCGCATCTAACGTTGAGTAATGACCGTTTAACGCCGAGCCGTTATTTTTGATGCTATGCAATCGCCATTTAGCGTTGAGCTGTCACCATCTAACATAGAGCTATCATTTTTTACGCCATGCTGTCACCATCCAACGCCGAGCCATTACTGTTTAACATAAAGTAGTAATTGTTTTACAATAAATACGATGCGGACGAACGGCAGCTAACCCCGCGTTAACACTGACTCGCCTTCGGCTCTGGTACGCAGCGCGAAAAATGTAAACTTTGGCTCTGGTTGAAGTTTGTCGGATTGCAAAGTCGGCGAGCAGGTTACGCCAACGTTGTGTTGCTTAACTCGTGAATGAGGGAATGATGATACATAATAATATGGGTA
>CAZLNX010000421.1:0-5183 GCA_964560795.1 uncultured Anaerolineales bacterium
GGCTTCATTTATCCCTGATTAATTGTGAATGATGAATTAAGAATTGTATACTACTCTGAAATGCTACATTTCACTTCCAATCGGGTGGCAAGCCAACCGCGTTGGCTGCAAAACAAAATTTCACTATGGTCGCCCAACGAGGTTGGGCTACTACCCGTGAATGCAATATTTCATTCCCCTAAGGCGCCAAGTCAAAAAGAGTTTGATTTGGCGTTTTTCATCCATGGAGAGATAAATAGATACCAAAGGAGAATTGCATGAAGATACTTCAAGAAGGCGTCGGCGAACTTCTTCAGCCGCCTGATGTGAATGGGTTTAGGGAGTGGAATCGGGCGAAATCTAAGAGCCTGACTGACAAGCGCATGACCGACGCCGAGGTGGTCAGCCGGTTCATCCACGAGGGGGACTTCATCGGCACCGAACTTTACGGCTCAGTGCGCTGCCCGATGTCTATCGTCAACGAGATTGTCCGTCAGGATATCAAGAATTTGCGCTTGGTTGGTCAGGGGGTTTATGAATCAGATGTTCTGTTGGCTGCGGGTCTGGTCAAAGAGATGGACTTCACTTATATCGGCCTGGAGCTGTACGGCATCTCGCATGTCATCCGGCGTGAGATCGATGCTGGCCGGGTTGAGAAGATCGTCGAGTGGAGTAATGGTGCCCTGGTTTGGCGTTTCAAAGCCGCCGCTATGGGAGTGCCCTTCATTCCGGTGCGTTCCATGTTGGGCACCGACACCTTCAATTACAGCGCGGGGAAATTAGTCGAATGTCCTTATACCGGAGATCCCATCGCCCTGGTCCCGGCGCTGATCCTCGATGTGGGTATCATTCACGTGCACCGCGCTGACAAGTACGGCAATTGCCAGATCGACGGCATCACTGGCTTTGCCTATGAGATGTCACGGGCCTGCAAAACGCTGATCATCAGCGCCGAGGAGATCGTCTCCACCGATGTGATCCGCCGTCAGCCAGACCGCACCATCATTCCCTACTACCTGGTAGATGCGGTAGTACACGCGCCCTTTGGATCACATCCCGGCGAGATGTGTTACTTCTACGAACGGGATGAAGAGCACATCCAGTACTGGGCAGAGGTATCTAAGAAACCTGAAACCACCCAGGAATACCTGGATACATATATCTACGGTGTCAAAGATCACCAGGAATACCTGGAACTGATCGGTGAAGAACGCTTGCAATATCTCAAAGACATTGTTCCGAGTCGAGGGTAAGTTAATGACAGAGAAAAACTACAACCCCAACGAAATGTTGATTTGCACCGCCTCGCGCTTGATGACAGATGATTCAACAGCATTCATCGGCACGGGCATTCCGATGCTGGCGGCTTCCCTGGCGCAGAAGATGCACGCCCCCAACTTAACCACCATCTTTGAGTTTGGCGGTATGGGGGCTATCCTGGACGATTTGCCCGTGGCCGTTGGCGGACGACGCTCCTTCCACAGAGCCCTGTCGGCACTCGGTATTCTAGACGTTATCGAAGCTGCCGGTCGTGGACTCATCGAATATGGTTTCATTGGCGGCGCGCAAATCGACCCTTATGGCAATCTCAACAGCACTGTGATTGGTGACTTCTACAAACCCAAAGTGCGCCTGCCGGGCAGCGGCGGCGGCAACGACGTCGGCTCGCACTGCTGGCAGACCATTGCCATCATGCGTCACGATAAACGACGCTTCATTCCTAAGGTAGATTTCATCACCACACCCGGCTATCTGACTGGCCCCGGCGCGCGTGAAGCCGCTGGACTGCCACCCAATACAGGACCGTACCGCGTGGTCACCAACCTGGCACTGCTGGGTTTCCATCCTGAGTCCAAGCGCATGATGCTGTTGGCCACTCAGCCGGGTGTCAGTGTGGAGGAAGTGCTTGACAACACTGGCTTTGAACTTCTGCTTGCTGATGCAGTCGAGGAGAATCCACCCCCCAGCGAAGAAGAGTTAAAGCTTCTCAGGAAAGAGGTGGATAAAGAGAAGTTTTATATTTAATCAATCCACAAAGGGTACGAAGAGAATGGATAACAACTTTGTGTCCTTTGTGCTGTTAATGGTAATATTTTCCCTATGCCCATAGAACCTTCCCTAATCCCCTTCTTCAACCCCCAAGGCGTCGTCATCATCGGCGCATCTCACGATCCCAGTAAACTTGGCTACGGTCTGGCCAATAACTTGATGCGCAGCAACTACCAGGGAGTAGTGCATTTCGTCAACATCAAGGGCGGCGAATTGTTGGGACAGCCCATCTACACCAATGTACTCGAGGTGCCCAACCCGGTTGACTTGGCCGCGGTCCTGATCCCTGCGCCCTATGTAGCCGATGCCCTGCGACAATGCGGCCAGCGCGGAATCCAGGCAGCGATAATCGGCTCGGGGGGGTTCCGCGAGGTTGGAGCAGAAGGGGCAAAACTCGAAGAAGAGATCCTACAGATCGCTCGTCAATACAACATCCGCCTGATCGGGCCTAATTGCATCGGCCTATTGGATACCCACCTACCCATCGACACAACCTTCCTGCCGCCTCCCGGACCTACCCCCGGCGACGTAGCCTTCATTTCCCATTCCGGTGCCATCTGCGCAGCAGTGATCGATTGGGCACGCGGTCAGGGTTATGGCCTCTCCCGGTTGGTCAGTTTGGGCAACCAGGCCGATGTCAGCGAAACAGATATGCTGGTGCCCGTTGCTGACGATCCCTATACCCACGTTTTGGCACTCTACATGGAAGGGATCAAAGACGGTCGGCGCTTTATCGAGCAGGCACGCCAGGTGGTACGCGAGAAACCCATCATCGCCCTCAAAGTGGGTCGTTTCGAGGGGGGACAGAGAGCTGTGGCGTCCCACACCGGCGCGCTAGCTGGGCAAGAGAGTGCCTATAACGCCGCTTTCAGACGTGCGGGTGTACTGCGCGCTGAAACCAGCGAAGAGATGTTCGACCAGGCGCGCGCCCTGGCCTGGTGCCCACCGACCAAGGGACGCCGCGTGGCAGTGCTGACCAATGCTGGAGGACCTGGAGTCACCGCGGCAGATGCCCTCGAATCCCTGGGGTTGAAACTAGCTGAATTTAGTGGACACACGCGCGCGGCCCTGGCTGGGATCCTGCCCCCGGCGGCCAGTCTGCATAACCCAGTGGATATGCTGGCCTCAGCCACGCCAAACCAGTTCGCTGAAAGCCTGCGTATCACACTAGATGATCCCGGTGTTGACAATGTGATGATCATCTTCCCCACCCCACCGATGTTCACGGCGGGGGCCGTGGCCAAGGCCATCATCCCCGTAATCCACAGCGCAGAGAAGCCGGTGGTAGTTGCAGTGATGGGCGAACGCCTTATCCAGGAAGCCGTGGAGCATCTACGCGCCGCGCGCATCCCTGAGTATCGTTTTGCAGAACGCGCCGCCGCGGCTCTGGCCGCGTTGGTAAAGCGCTCAGAATTATTGAAGTTCGCACAAGCAGAATCGTTGATGCCCGTGAAACAGACTTCCGAAGTCTTCGAGACTTCGGAAGTCTCGATACTGCTCAACCATTACGGCATTCCCACAGCGAAACTGGAATTGGCTCAATCTGCTGATGAAGCTGTCGCGTTCGCTAAAGAATTTGGAACCCCAGTAGTTCTAAAGGTAGCATCCCCAGAGATTTCCCATAAATCCGATGTTGGTGGCGTTCTGCTCAACCTGGGAGATGAGGTTGCGATCCGCATGGGATACGAAGAAATCATCGAACGGGCGTGCTCGGCCCACCCTCAGGCTGAAATCCAGGGAGTCCACGTTCAACGCATGATCCCATCGGGTCAAGAGGTCATCATCGGGGCAGTGCAAGATCCGCAATTTGGCGCCCAAGTGATGTTCGGCTCAGGGGGCACAGAAGTCGAAGGTTTGAAGGATATTGCCTTCGGGTTAGCGCCGCTTACAATGCTCGAAGCCGAACGCATGCTCGAGAGCACTTGGGCGGGGCGCAAGCTCAAGGGTTTTCGCAATCTCCCCGCAGCTGACCGCGATGCCGTATTGGATATTCTCATCAGGCTGGCACAATTGGCGGCTGACCATCCCAAATTAGCCGAAATCGAAATCAACCCGTTGCGCGTCTTGCCCAAAGGCCAGGGGGCGGTGGCCGTAGATGTGCGGATTCAAGCTGCAGACTGAAGTTGCTTATGAATAACGCATGGCAAGCCGCCGAACAATTTTCGCTCACGGGGGAAATTGAAGATGCCAGGGTATATGGTGATGGCAATATCAACGACACCTACCTGGTCACATCAAAACATGAAGAACAACTCATGTTACAGCGTATCAATACGCATGTGTTCAAACGCCCAAAATTGATCATCGCCAACATGCGTGTTTTCACAGAGCATGTCAGAGGCAAACTGAAACATGAAAGCAATGATCCACACCGACGTTGGGATGTAGCATCCATCCTGTCCACAAAACAGGGAGACGATTTCTATGTCGATCCCCAAGGGAATTTCTGGCGGGCGACTACCTTCATCAACCGGGCCCGCACGTTTGAAAAGGTTCAAAGCGAATCCCATGCACAGGAAGTAGGCTATGCTCTGGGACGTTTCCAAAGTCTGCTGAGTGATCTCGATCCCCAGAGACTCCATGATACATTAGTCGGCTTTCACATCATCCCACAATATCTGCAAACATACGATGAAGTGATGAGCCAGAATCCCCAAACTAGGGATTCAACTGAGGCGCGCTACTGCCACCGCATGATCGCCGACCGCCGAGGATGGGCACCGATTTTGGAAGATGCCAAGGATCAGGGTTTGCTGCAGGTTCGCACCATGCACGGGGATCCAAAAGTGGATAACATCATGATTTGCGATGACACCGGGCAAGCGGTCAGCATCATCGACCTGGACACCGTCAAACCTGGCCTCGTGCAGTATGATATCGGCGATTGTCTGCGATCCAGTTGCAACCCCTTAGGCGAAACCCCCAACAATATTGATAATGTGCGCTTTGAAACTGACCTGGCAAAGGCTATTCTTGAAGGCTATCTTTCGGTTGCCAATCAATTCCTTACAAAAAACGATTATCGCTTCATGTATGACAGCATTCGTTTGCTGGCCTTCGAATTGGGATTGCGATTTTTTGCAGACTATTTGGCCGGGAATATTTCAATACCTTCGCCAAAAATAAGTAAGTAGGGCTTAATGTAGTAAAGTTGA
>CAZLNX010000422.1:0-5166 GCA_964560795.1 uncultured Anaerolineales bacterium
CCTGATCTTCTTGTTTTTTGTGCAAACTTTTTACTGTTAAGGTACTAAGGGTTTCGGAAACCCTTAGGGTCTCTGAGGAATAAACATGTCCATGGATATTTTCTTTGCAGACTCCGATGATGTGCCCTTGCCACCTGAAGAAGTGCGCATCAGAGAATTCAAAGCCGATCCCTGGCCCGATGGCCGGCGGATCAAAGTTTACCTTGAAGTAACTCCTTTTCAGAAGCGACCCAGTGGTGAAGTATTCATCACGGATCAATCGGGTAAACCGGTAGCCTCAGCCAACATCATTGAAACCATTGATCCCAAGATGGAAGTCAATCTACATTTGCGGTCGGCAGAAACCAGTGGCAATTTCACGGCTTCCGTCGTACTCTTCTATCTCACAGATATCGAGGAAGATCAAGAAGAAGGTGCTCCCATCGGTCCTCCTGAGCGCATGATCGTCGATGAAGCGCAAACGACGTTTGAGATTTGAGATTAGATATTGGAAATTTGAAGTTGAATTTCTTCAATATCCAATATCCAATATCTACTAATGTCATCCACTCTTCCAAGTACTTTCCTATTGCGCATGCAGCAGCAGTTAGGGGATGAGTATGCTGATTTTCTGGCCAGTTACGATGATGCGCCCGATATTGGGTTGCGTGTCAATACCCTGAAGCTTTCACCTGGCGAATTCGAATCGATTTTTCCTTTTCAACTGACTCCCATCCCATGGGCACTGGCCGGCTTTACCGTGCCAACGGATTCGCGTCCCGGCAAACACCCCTATCATACTGCGGGGCTGTACTATATGCAGGATCCCTCCGCCCAGGCCGTGGCCGAATTGTTGGCCCCCCAGCCTGGAGAGCGCGTCCTGGATTTGGCCGCCGCACCAGGAGGGAAAACCACGCATATTGCCTCCTTGATGGCTGGTAAAGGTCTGCTGGTTGCCAATGATTTGAATCATCGACGCGCCCAAATTTTGGCAAAAAATCTGGAACGTTGGGGTGCACGTAACACCGTGGTATTGAATGAATCCCCCACGCGTTTAGTCGATCATTTTGGCGCCTATTTCGACCGCGTCGTCGTAGATGCACCTTGCTCAGGCGAAGGCATGTTCCGCAAAGATCTGGATGCGCGCACAGAATGGATGCCAAAATTGGTGGAAAGCTGTGCTGTCCGGCAGGATGCAATTCTTAGCGATACGGCCAATCTGATTCGACCGGGCGGGATTCTCGCTTATGCCACCTGCACCTTTGCCCCCGAAGAAGACGAAGGCACCATCGCACGCTTTTTGGATTCTCACCCCGAATTTGATCTGATCACGCCTCCGCATTTTGCAGGATTCTCTCCCGGCCGCCCTGAGTGGTTATCAGACGAACCAACCTATCCCTTACAGCGTGCTGTCCGTCTTTGGCCGCACCGTTGCCCTGGCGAAGGCCATTTCATCGCCATACTCAAGAAAAATAAAATTGGGGATCAAAGGTTGAAAACTCCTTCCCCAGCACTCCCTAGCTCCCTAGCTCCCGAGCCTAAAAACCTATTCCAACAATTCGCCAACAAAACTCTAAGCTGGCAACCTCAGCAAGTTCGCCTCTCACTCATGGGCTCCCACCTTTACCAAATCCCCGTAGATTGCCCCGATTTGCGCGGCCTCAAGGTCATCCATTGGGGTTGGTGGCTGGGCATGATGAAAAAGAAGCGCTTCGAGCCTTCGCATGCCTTGGGAATGGGGCTGCAAGCTAGCGATGTCCGTAATACGTTGCCATTATCAGTTAATGATCCTGATGTAGGGAAATACCTGCGCGGAGAAGTGTTATCTTCACCTGGGGATGACGGCTGGACGTTAGTAACCATCGATGGCTTCCCGTTAGGGTGGGGGAAACGCGTGCAAGGGCGGTTGAAGACTCACTTGCCCAAATGGCTGCGACAGTTTTGAGTTGGGTTCGATTATTGCAACGACTCGAAACGTTTATCCACTAAGACCACTAAGGTTCACGAGAAAATACAACAAACTTTGTGCACTTGGTGAATCTTCGTGACCTTCGTGTCAAAACGCTAACCCTACTTACGCTAAAACCCGTGTTAAAATCAAGCTATGATCCTGCCCACTGACCCCAACGGGGGTAATGATTTTGCAGAACAACAATCAAAGCGACCGTCAAGAAAATCGCGTCGGATCAGCCTTTCTCCGCTGACACTCATCTTGCTCTTGACCATCAACCTGATCATCTTGATGGTCTTGGCCTGGCCAATCTTGCAGACTCGCTTTGGGCTTTCAGATCTTCTATCTCCAGGTGAGCAGGCTTTGGTTGACATGACCCCCTCTGCCAGCGCAGTCGATGTCATGCAGGATACGCCCGTTCCTACGCGCACGCCAGTACCGCCTGAGCAAGCCGGCTTGTTGATCCTGTCGATGCAGGAGGGCTTGGATACACATCTCTTTGCTTATAATCCTTTAGATAGGGTTGGTGAAACGGTTCCACTGACGCGCTTGTCCGATGGCCCCTGGCAGGATATCACGCCCGCCCTGAGCCCCGATGGACACCGTCTGGCTTTTGCATCCACTCGAGATGGGGATTGGCAAATCTACATCTGGGATTTGGAACGCGGGGTCACTTCTCACCTGACGGATACGCCCGGGTATAAGGCTTCCCCCTCATGGTCACCGGATGGCATGTGGCTGGCTTACGAACGCTATTTTGATAACAATTTAGAGATATTTATCCAGCAAGCCGAGTTGGGTGCCGATGCGATCCGCCTTACGGGCAGCCTTGCCGCCGACTTCTCTCCAGCCTGGTCACCCGGGGGACGACAGATCGCATTTATTTCTACGCGGAGTGGACGAGAACAGGTTTGGATTGCTGACCTGGATAAAAGTGGGGATGATCGCATTGTCGCGTTGGAGAACATTGGTGAAGCCAGAGCAGCCCACCCCGCCTGGTCACCGGACGGCCGCTACCTGGCCTGGGGCGCCGTCATGGATGACGGTTGGCATAAGATCTACATTTGGGATAGTGCAACCCCAGAATCGTCACCGCAGCCGATTGGCGTTGGTGACCATCCTGCGTGGAGTCGCGATGGCCAGATTTTGTATACCACGTTAGAGACTCCTTATCAAATTTATCTAACGGCATACATTATCGAGCAGCCCGATTTGATCTGGCTGCCACCCATGGCCATGCCCGGCGTAGTCGAAGATCTGGCCTGGGTCAATTATTCAGTCAATGACTTGCTGCCTGAGATCATCAGCCCCTCGCCGACGCCCCTTTGGAACCCCAACATGAACCTAGATCCCGAAGTACCCGGCGGTCGCTGGGGATTGGTCGATCTCCAAGGTGTTGAAGCGCCCTTCCCGCAACTGCACGATCGTGTTGATGAAGCTTTCGAAGCCTTGAGAACAAAGCTGGCCGAACAGGCCGGCTGGGATGCATTAGCCACGCTTGAAAATGCCTATGTGCCGCTGACAGCCCCACTTTCGCCGGGTTTGCAGGGGGATTGGCTTTACACTGGGCGCGCCTTCGCTGTCAACACACTGCCCATCAATGCCGGTTGGATGGTTGCGGTGCGTGAAGATTATGGCCAGGAAACATACTGGCGCATTTACCTGCGCGAGCGTTTCCAGGATGGCACCAAGGGACGTCCATTGCACGTCCTACCCTGGGATTTTAATGCCCGCTACCGGGCAGAGACAGATCCGTACGAACAAGGTGGGGCACTGGCAGAGGGTGTCCAGCCGGGCTATTGGATCGATATGACCCAATTGGCCACCGGTTATGGCTGGCAGCGATTACCATCCCTGGATACCTGGCAATCGGTGCTCTCGGCAGCGCGCTTCAACGAATTTGTGCGCACAGATGATTTGGAATGGCTCACGGCCATGATGGAACTATACCCGGTAGATGCCCTGCTTTCGCCAACGCCTATCCCCACTGCTACGCAAACACCGACCGTCACCGATACGCCTACTGTGACCAACACCCCTACCATCACGGATACGCCGACAGTCACATTGACAGGTCAACCCACTGCCACTATCACGCGCACCCCGACGATCACGTCAACGCCAACTGCCACGGATACAACGCATCCCAAGCCGACGCCATGAAATTGATCAAATATGTGACCATCTTTGGCTGCCTGGTCATGTTGTCAGCATGTTCATTGGGGGGAGAATTTGTTGGAACCGGTGAGGAGGCAGCACTCCCCCAAGGGACCAGTACCACCCAACCCTCCGTCACTGTGCCTCCTACACAGGTAGTTGCTGCGCCCGAAGTGGATTCTGTCTCCGATGCGGATTCCCAAATCCCTACTCCCGTACCTGATCCGTTGATTATTGATTTCCCTGAAGCCGAGCCTCCACCCATTTCCGCCTGGCGTCCCCCTTTATACCCCATCCCTTGGGCGCCGACTCCTCACGATCACTTTTATTTTGCCCGCCCCATCGCCGCAGACGAAGTCAACTGGCCCGCAGCTGATTATCGTTACGGTGGGGTATTTTTTGAGAATGTTGTCCATACGGGCGTGGATATTCCCGCGCCCTTGGGAACCCCAGTGCTGGCGGCTGCGGACGGCAAAGTCATTTGGGCGGGGTATGGCTTGTACGGCGGCATCCCCGGAGATCGCAGTGACCCCTATGGGCGAGCGGTGATGATCCGGCACGATTTCGGTTATCAGGGACAGCGGCTGCATACCGTTTATGGCCACTTAGAAGAAGTTTTCGTCCCCAACGGGCAGTATGTTTCGGCCGGTGATGTAATAGGTTTGGTGGGCGATACCGGTTTTGTCACCGGCCCGCATTTGCATATGGAAGTGCGCTGGGGTGAAGTTGGTTTCTTCGACACACTGAACCCGGAGTTGTGGCTGGTACCGCCGCAAGGGTGGGGTGTGCTAGTTGCCCGACTTTCTCGCACCGGGGGTGGTGATCTGGAAGAACATTACGTTAAGATATCTTCGATTTATACTGGTCAGGTATGGCAGGCAAGAACGTATGCAAGGGGTGCCATAAACAAAGACCCCTTTTACCAGGAAAACTTGGTGGTCAGCGATTTGCCCGCGGGGTTGTATGAGATCTCTACATCCTATATTGGGAAACTCTACACAACAACGCTAGAAATTCATCCCGGTAGGGTGAGTTTTTTGCGATTCCAAGGTCGCGATGGGTATTTTTTCGATCCGCCC
>CAZLNX010000423.1:0-5111 GCA_964560795.1 uncultured Anaerolineales bacterium
ATTAAACTTTTGCTGTTTTGAGGAGGGTCTAGCACCCTTTTTGCAGTAGAGTCGAAAAAGCAATTATAATTATTTGACCATATTTCATATCGGAAAGAATTATCAGATTTCAAGGAGTTAAAGTTTCATGAAACCACCTCCCTTTGAATATTATGCCCCTACGACAGTAGAAGAGGCATTGGTGCATTTAGCGCAACATGGATATGATGCCAAACCATTGGCTGGGGGACAGAGCTTGATCCCCATGATGAATTTCCGCCTCGCTCAACCAGCAGTCCTAGTAGATTTGAATAATATCGATGCCTTATCCTTCCTGCGTTCTGAAGATGATGGTGGCGTAGCGATTGGTGCGATGACCCGGCATCAGATGGTTGAGAAAGACGCAATGATTGCCGAACGTGCCCCACTGGTACATGAAACGATGCCTAAGATTGCGACGACGCAAATTCGCAGTCGCGGTACTTTTGGGGGCAGCCTGGCTCATGCTGATCCTTCGGCTGAGCTGGTTTGTGTAAGTGTAGCTTTAGATGGCGAATTCAAAATTGCAAATCAGGGTGGTGAACGTTGGGTTCCAGCTAAGGATTTCTTCCTGGGCCTTTTTACCTCGGTATTAGAGCCAGAGGAATTATTGATAGAGATCAAGTTGCCTCCGTTTCCAGAAGGCACGGGCTGGTCGTTGATGGAAATTGCTCGACGGCCGCATGACTTCTGCCTGATAGGCGTTGCTGCTGTGCTGACATTGGACGAGAAAGATCAATGTCAAACTGCGAAGCTGGTTTACCTGAGTGCTGGCGATGGCCCGATGGAAGGCCAAAAGGCTGCTGAAGCACTTCAAGGCCAGGCCGTGACTGCTGATGCAATCGAAGCGGCTGCCGAAACTGCCGCCAATGAAGAAATCGATCCCAGCAGTGATATTCATGCAACGGCTGAATTTCGCCGACACCTAGCCAAAGTGTTGACTCGCCGTGCTTTAGAAGAAGCCTACGACCGCGCAAAGGGAAACTGAGGAGAATATCATGACAAAGCTATTCAAACTTTCTCTGGTGGTCAACGGCAATCAATACGAACGTGAAGTAGAACCTCGTTTACTACTTAGTGATTTCCTGCGCCACGAACTCGGTATGACAGGAACACACGTTGGCTGTGAGCATGGCGTTTGTGGCGCTTGCACAGTTTTGCTCAATGGTGATCCTGTTCGGTCATGTTTGATGTTTGCCGTTCAGGCCCATGGCCATGAGGTTCTCACAGTAGAAGGGCTGGGTACCATCGATGATCTTCATCCCATCCAGCAGGCTTTTTGGGAGGCGCATGGTTTGCAATGCGGCTTCTGTACACCAGGTTTTCTAACCACCTTGGTGCCTTTCCTGGAAGAAAACCCCAATCCAAGCGAAGAAGAAATTCGAAATGCGATATCGGGCAACCTTTGCCGTTGTACTGGTTACCAACATATCGTTGAGGCTGTTCAGCTTGCGGCCGAGAAGATGCGGACACGACAGGAGTAGAGCCATGGAATATAAGTTTATTGGAAAACGGTTCAAGAGAAATGAAGACCCGAGATTACTGACTGGGCAGGCTCTCTTTGTCGATGATGTCGATATCCCTGGCATGCTGCATGTAGCCTTTGTACGAAGTGATTATGCCCATGCACAGATTGTGAGCATTGATACGGAAACGGCCCGACAGATGGATGGCGTGATTGCTGTCTATACGGCTGAAGATATGGGCGATGAATGGGAACCCGGTCCTCCATTGGTTTCTCCTCCTCCCACACTTGAGGGCGTGATTTTCAATTCTCGTAGGCAATCTCCATTGGCAAAGGGTAAAGTTTATCACGCTGGCGAAGTTGTTGTTGCGGTCGTAGCAGAAAACCGCTACATTGCCGAAGATGCGGTTGAAGAAATATGGGTTGAATACGAGCCTTTGCGTGTGATTGTGGATCTAGAAAAGGCAATGGAAGCGGACAGCCCGCGAGTTCATGAAGATTTAGACGGAAATTTGGCGGCGCATATGTTCCAGAAAAAGGGAGACTATGAAGCTGCAAGAGAACAAGCGGATTTGATTATTAGTAAGAAATTTTTCTTGGACCGCGGTGCTGCAGTTGCTATGGAGAATCGCGGTATTGTTGCAAACTGGGATGAGAAGAGCCAACACATGACCATTTGGGATACAACGCAGGCCCCTATTCCGATTCGAAATGGGACTGCTGCCCGACTCGGTCTCTCGGAGAAGCAGGTTAGGGTGATTGCGCCTTTCCTGGGAGGTGGGTTTGGTCCGAAAGCTATGATGTTTTACCCCGAAGAGATGCTCATTCCATGGTTATCGATGAAACTCTGCAAGCCAATAAAATGGATTGAAGACCGTCGGGAAAATTTCTATGGTACGACATCTGAGCGTCAACAAGTACACGAAGTTGAGATCGCGCTCACTAAAGATGGGCGGGTTTTGGGTCTAAAAGATGATTTCCTTCACGATACAGGTGCGTTTGATCCCTACGGCCTGACGATCCCGCTCAACACACAATGCCATGTGACAGGCCCATACGATATCCAAAACATAGCATCCAACTGTACTGCAGTATTTACAAACAAGCCCATAGTGACTCCCGTGCGCGGAGCTGGAAGACCTCAAGGTGTGTTCGTCATTGAGCGCATGCTAGACCTTGCTGCCAAAAAATTGGGCATGGATGGTTTGGAATTGAGAAAGAAGAATCTCATTCCCTCAGATGCATTCCCATATGACAAAGAAGTAATCGACCAGGCTTTTGCGAAATTCGTGATGGATAGTGGTAATTACTTGCCAGTGGTTGAGAAAGCCCAGGAGATGATCGGCTATGATCAATTTATTGCCGAAGAACAACCCCGCCTACGCGCAGAAGGTAAGTATGTTGGTATTGGAATCGCACCTTTCATCGAAACGACCGGGGTTGGTCCTTACGAAGGTGCGCGCATCCAAATTGAACCTACAGGCAAAGTAAATGTTGCCACAGGGATAGGCACGCAAGGGCAAGGCCACTTCACATCATTTGCACAGATTGTTTCCGAGCAGCTTGGTGTTGCTGTAAGCGATGTGAACTTGGTTTCAGGGGATACAGCCGAATTTCACTGGGGTACAGGAACTTTCGCCAGCCGAGGCGCGGTTGTTGCCGGCAGTGCGATTCTCGCTGCTGCAACCGGCGTACGTGCAAAAGTGTTGAAATTGGCTAGTAAGATACTGGAAACCCCTGAGGAAGAATTGGAATTGGAAGATGGCATGGTTCGTGTAGCCGACATTCCTCGTCAATCGATCACTTTGGGTGAGTTGGCCGCTCTTGCTAACCCACTTCGTGGTGCTGTTGAGCCGGGTTCTGAACCCGGTTTGGAAGCGACGGATTATTTTGGTCCCGCTTATGGCGCCACTGCATTTGGTGTGCACGCCATGATCCTCGAAATTGATCCTGAAACGATGATGATCGAAATCAAGCGTTATGTCACAGTTGAAGATTGTGGTACGGTGCTAAACCCGTTAATCTTAGAGGGTCAAATTCATGGTGGCGTTTCAATGGGGATTGGAAACGCCTATTTTGAGAAGATGCATTTTGATGATGATGGGCAGTTGCTTAATGCTTCCTTAGCAGATTACCTGATTGTTACCGCGCATGAGATGCCTGACCATATCGAGATCGGGCATATGGAAACTCGTTCGCCATTCAATGAATTGGGAACTAAGGGGGTAGGTGAAGCTGGGGCGATTCCCGTACCTGCAGTGTTTGTACAGGCTTTAGAGAACGCCTTCCATGATCGCGACCTTGAAATCCTAGAAATGCCCCTCAGCCCCAATCGGTTATTTGAGCTACTAAAAAGAGAGGAGAACTGAGTATGAAATTGGAAGGTGAATATACCTTTAGTGGCCCTCGTGAAAAAGTTTGGGAGATCATTCGCGATCCTGATATTCTGGCGACTGCTCTCCCAGGAACAAAAAAATTAGAATTAGTAGGAGAAAATGAATACGAAGGTGAAATGCAGGTCCGCATTGGTCCTGTGGCAGGAACCTTTGGAGGCAAGTTAACCGTTTCGAACGAAGTAGAACCTGAAAGTTTGACTCTGACTGTAGAAGGTAAGGGTAAAGTTGGCTTCCTTAAGGGTTCGGGGGATGTTGTCCTTAGCGCTCAAGGAGAAAATGAAACCTTGATGAAGTACAGCGGTGAAGTGCAGATTGGCGGCCGTGTTGCCAGTGTCGGACAACGCCTGTTTGATACGGTTAGCAAGAGCATGATCAAGCAAGGGTTAGATAAGCTGAATGAGGCATTGCAGGAGTGATCCGTAAGCAATAATCAGCGCCAATTTTATTGGATAAAAATTCCAATAAAATTGGTTGGGATTGTTTGACAACCGATAGGTGTTACATGTACAATGTTTGAGGCTTTTTAGGCGGGTAATTTAGTTAGCGGAATGAATAAATAGAATCTGGGACCAAATGATCCCCATGTGAGATTCTTATCATTTATATTGAAAGGAGGATGCCTCTCAGTCTAAATTGAAACAATTTTGTTCGCTTGTCCTATCCATTCATATCTTTTCCTAAGGAGGAATAGATGAAACTCAAAAGATTAGCTTGGATTTTAGCCACACTCCTGATCGTTTCTTCGATGCTTTTAGCAGCCTGCCAACCGGCAGCTCCCGAGGCACCGGCTGAAGAAGAAGCTGCACCGGCAGAAGAAGAAGTCATGGAAGAGGAAGAGGCCCCAGCAGAAGAAGCTGAGGAAGCGATGGCCTTCAAAGCCTGCCAGGTGACCGACGTCGGCGGTATCGACGACAAGTCGTTCAACGCCACCGCCTGGAAAGGCATGGAAGATGCCATGGCAGAACATGGAATTGAAGCCAAGTACCTGGAGTCCCAGCAGCAGACTGACTACGAAGTCAACATTAATGCCTTCGTCGAAGAAGGTTGTGACTTGATCGTCTCCGTCGGCTTCTTACTGGGTGACGCCACGGCAGCTGCCGCAGCCGCCAACCCCGATCAGAAGTTCGCCATTGTGGATGTCAACTGGCTGGCTGCCGACAACCTGTACGGCTCCGGCTTCGCCATCAACGAGGCCACCTTCCTGGCTGGCTACCTGGCCGCTGGCATGACCC
>CAZLNX010000424.1:0-5105 GCA_964560795.1 uncultured Anaerolineales bacterium
TAGGTTATCAACATCGACAATTTTTTGTCGATAGAAGTGCTGTTAGTGCCTAGGGGTATTCTTCAGCTGGATGGCCCCGGGCTGGTTCCTCGGACCTTTCGATCTGGTGAATTAGTAAACATTCCGGATGTTCGTGAAGATCATGATTATGTGCCTAACTGGAAAGCTGCCCGCTCAGAACTGGCTATTCCACTGAAAAAGGGGGATCAGGTCATTGGGGTTATTGATGTACAAAGTACAGAATTGAATGCCTTTGACCGCGATGACGAGCGGCTTATGGGTATATTCGCAGAGAGAGCTGCCCTAGCTATTGAAAATGTACGGTTATTCGAGGCCGAGTACTACCGTCGGATCGAGGCCGAAACGCTGCGGGAGGCTAGCGCGGTTGTTGCTGGTGCACTTGATCAAGATGAAGCCATCAATGATATTCTTCAGCAGTTGGAACGCGTGGTGCCCTATGATAGTGCTTCGGTTCAATTGCTCGAAGATGATTACCTGGAAATCGTTGGGGGACGTGGTTGGCCTGATCCCAGTGGAGTGCTTGGATTGCGCTTTCCTATTCCAGGTGAAAATCCCAATTCTGAAGTAATTCAACGTAGCGAAGCAATTATTCTTGATGAAGCAAGCGAATATCATAGCCCATTTTCTAAACCTCCCCATGACCATATCCGTTCATGGTTAGGAGTTCCTTTGATTGTTCGTGATAAGGTCATAGGAATGTTGGCTGTCGATCACACACAACCAAAATTCTATAACGCTGAACATGTTCGCATGGCCACGGCTTTCGCCGATCAAGTCGCCATTACTATTAACACTACTCAATTGCTTAAGAAAACACAATCAAATTTGGCTGAGACACAGATGCTTTATCGCATCGCTCGAGAACTGATTAGTACGGAGAATTTGACCGAATTGTTGCAGAGTTTGGTGGATAATGTGGCTGCCCATTTACCTGCTGATCGAGTTTCACTTATTACTTTTGACTTGGAAGCACAAGGTGTTCTATATTTCGTCAAAGGAGGGCCAGGCAGCGAAAATATCATTAGAGCCGATTTTGATGAATTATATGGTGGGTTGAGTGGATGGGTTTTAAGGAAATCGAAACCTACGCTTTCTCCCAAAGGGATTCCTGATCCGCGAGAAAATGATGTTGCTCAGAAACGTCGTGAAGAAACTCTTTGTGGTTCGATCATTGTTGTTCCTTTGCTTATTCGGGATCGAATAATTGGAACTATAACTGGCATAAACAAATTAGATGATCCAGATTTCACTCAGCGTGAAGTAGATACCCTAGAGGTGATAGCCAACCAGGCTGCTATTGCAATCGAAAATGCCAACTTGCTTGATAAAAGCCAAACTACATTGGCTGAGACGCAAATGCTTTATCGCGTAGCCCAATCCTTGATTCAAGCTGAGACGCTGAACGATGTGCTGCAATCCCTGGTAGACAATATTGCTCAATATCTCCCGGCGCACCTTGCTGCGATAAATATTTTGGATCTGGGTAAGCGAGAAATAACTAATTTTGTTGTTTCGGGTATGGATATTGAAGACGACGATAAATCAGATTTCGATGAGTTGATGGATGGATTAACTGGCTGGGCTCTAAGAGAGTTGGAAACAGCCGTGTTGCCAAAAGGCATTCTTGATCCGCGGGAAAGTGCTGCAGGACAAAAGCATAAGACAGATGCAGGTTATGGGGCAATAGTTATCGTACCATTGGCACACCGAGGCACGGTGCTTGGGTCTATGTCTGTCATCAATCGTGATGATCAGCCTGATTTTACCCAGCGCGATATTGGCATTATGGAAACTGTTGCCAACCAAGCTGCGATTGCTATAGAGAACGCTCAATTGTTTGAAGAAATCCAATGGCTTGCTACCACTGATGCGCTAACGGGCACTCACAACCGGCGAAATCTCTTCGAACTAGGTCGCCTGGAGATCGAACGCGCGCGGCGTTATAAACATCCTCTCTCGGTAATTATGCTTGATATTGATTACTTTAAACGGGTAAATGATACCTATGGCCACGGTGTTGGAGACCAAGTATTGCACTCTTTGGCTCAAGAATGTCTGGATAGTTTGCGTGAATTTGATATTCTGGGGCGTTACGGAGGTGAGGAGTTTGCCGTCATCCTTCCCGAAACGGATTGTGCAGACGCGTGTAAAACTGCAGAGCGCTTGCGCCTGCGCATTGAAGAAAAACCTTTTATTACCACTCATGGGGAATTATCTCTGACAATCAGCTTAGGGGTTGCAGAGCTAGATGACGATATTCCGGATCTGGCAATCCTGCTTGACTTGGCCGATTCTGCCTTATATATTGCAAAGCAGTCCGGTCGAAATCGCGTTGAGTTCAAAGCGTAATTGCTAGGTAGTGTTGATATTCCTAAAGATTGAAGGAAAACAGGCTTTCCATATCTTATCGTCACGCGGGAGAGAAATCCCCTAATATCAACACGGCCTAGGGCAGCCAGATCTTGAATACGTTGTCTGCTCTTCCAATGCCAATCAAGATTGTGCCGTTTTCGAGTGTGACCGCCCCCAGGTTCGTATTAATTTGACCCTTGATGGGTAAACTCCAAACCAGTTCTGCGCCTTCTGCCGTGCGCTGAATAGCGCCGAGTTCGTCCCGCGCCTGATTGGGAAGCAGTAATTCGATATTTCCATCGCCATCGAAATCCCCTGCCGCGGCCATATCTAAATTTCGTGAACCGATCACATGGGAAGTGTAACCCCCAATTTGAGCAACTTTCGCTAATTGATCCCCATCGACTTGGAAGAACTCTACCACGCCACCAATATGTGGGGTAAGGATGTCAACGATTTCCATTTTGCCGTTTGGGCCAAAATGCGCCGCAGCGATTTGGTGTCGCCACCGATAGCCCAATCCAATAGCATCCCCTGAAGCAAAGAGCGATCCATCTTCTGAATAAACGACAAGTTGAGCGCCATTGATCCCATCACTCAAGGTGACGATAATCTCGCGAGTGCCATCATCGTTCAGGTCAGCCCAAATTGGGGCAATGCCCTCGATGACTTGTCCAGCGGGCATCTGAATGACTTTCAGTATTCGGATTTCCGGAACCGTTTCTACCAAAGTGATGCTGGTCGCTTCAATTGAGTCACCTAAAACGCCATGATCGTATTTACTTGTTGGCCCGCTGAGTACCAATAAACGTTCAGCATCGTCATAGGTGATACGGGCATCAGGTAGCGCGTCGATGGACAGGGAAGCAGTAACTTGATCTGATTCGTCCATCAGGATTAAAGATCCATCGTTTTGAATGAATGCGCGTAATCCCTGTGAAGGGAGAATGATGGGGTGTGTGATGAGGGATTGGTCAGGTGAGGGGACGGTCAGCAATTTGGGGATTCCCCCCTCAATGAACAGGAGCGGCGGGGATTCAGGGTTGAGTTGGTCTGGCGTGATCGAAGCGGATTCTACCCTCTGCGTATTGATCTTGAATCCTTGCACGCGCCCATCTTCGAGAATCACTGCCCAAAGGCTGCTGTCCTCATAGGGTACAGCGACCACCCAAACAGGCGTTCCATCAAGCGGCATTTCGATGGAAGTGCCGCTGGGGAGGGAGCCACCTCCCTCAATAACCCTATTTCCATCAGACCGATAATGCGTATAGCCAATATGCTGTATGGGCTCTGGTTCTGGTGACTCATTTTCATCCAGACTGGTGGGAGTAGCCGTGGTGCCGAGCGTTTCCACTGTTGATGTAGGTTCTGGAGTATATGTCTGCAGAACACTTTCAGCAGTAGTGCAGCTTGCACTGCTCAGGAACATGACTAGTAATAGAAGCTTAGAAATTAACTTATTCATTGTTTTCCGGTGGCATATGCGGAGCATTCCAGGCAGGGGATTTGTGCACGTGGACAACCTGCCATTGGCCATCTTGTTTGACCATCACCCGGCTTTCGTTGTGCGCAGCGACTTTGACTCCACCTGGCAGGCCGGCGCTGAGCAACAATGTGTAACTGGCGATGGCGGTATCGCCGTAATCTTGAATCTGTAAATTGGCCAGATCGAAACGCGTGGGCGGTTTTTCGGTTGTTCCTTTTTGCTCTGCTTCAGAGCCGAACACAGCGCCGCGCCGCTCATTCTCGATCATCATAAAATCGTGGAATGGTAATCCATCGATGCGATGAGGCGTAACCCACCACTCGTAAAGCGTCAGTTCTGAACTAGTAGAAGCGTGATAAGCCTGAATGTCGTTGTCCATAATGGATTGAAGATGTTGGGTCAAGAATGTGTAGATGTCTAAGTCATTGGACATAGGAACTCCTGGGTTTGAACTACGCACCAAGGGCAGCAAAGATTGTTTGGATGGTGTATTGTCGGATAAAGGGATGCAAGCTATTCATTGAACCAGGTCCACCAGGACATCAGATCATGGAAATCATCAGGAGATCTCCGCTCCAGTTCTGCCCGGATTCTTTTTAAAGCATTGTCTATGGGTGATTGAAGACTTTCTTCTAATTCATCAATATCCATTGCTAGTGGAGAAATTAACTCATTCTCTATGGCCCATTTAATAACATCCTCCATTCCTTGAGGGTGTAGATTAAGTATGTTGAATGATAATAGGTCCCAGAAGCTTGAATCAGGATCAGCTTCAGTCCCGGTGAAGAGAAGGCCAAGGAAAGAAAGTGCATCATCCCGAGATATGATCCCCATTGCGACCGCGTAAGTCATAGCTTGCATGGCCGCCCCTCGACAATAATCATCGGCCGTCTTATTCAACACAAGCTTCTTGATCTGATCAAAAGAACCCGCACACGTTTTATATAGTATTGCCCCCAGATCCTCAGTGATCAGGTCACTCAGGAAATCAGATGGGATATTATCAGGAAGGCTTACGAAATCGATGATAGGTTGATGTGCTTCTGGTTCAGAAAAATATCCCAGTAGCATGATAGCATAACTTGGGCCTACATAATTAGGATCTTCTAGATAGGGATGTGGATCTACAGTAACCTTCTCCAAAATAGCGATAAGATGGGGTGTGATCTCATCTCTTCTTCTTAGTGCTTCGGGCTATCCACTTAAGGCGGGACAGCAGCGGTAGCCAAAGGATCGTGGCTGATGC
>CAZLNX010000425.1:0-5093 GCA_964560795.1 uncultured Anaerolineales bacterium
ATCATCCGCGCGGTTGGCGGAGATCCTCATTCAAAAATAATCGAAGAATTTACCGAGATTGCCGATCAGATCAACGACCTGGAAGAGCAATTTGAATCCCTGAGTATAGAAGAATTAAGTGCTAAAACTCGGGAGTTTCGTCTACGCCTGGCGAAGGGTGAAAGCCTGGATGACATCTTGCCCGAAGCTTTTGCCACCGTGCGAGAAGCCAGCAAGAACACCATTGGTCAGCGCCATTATGATGTACAGTTGATTGGCGGCATCGCCATGCATAGCGCTATTGTGGCGGAAATGCGTACCGGTGAAGGCAAAACCCTGACCGCCACGCTGCCGATTTATTTGAACGCTTTGAGCTTGACCCCCGCCTGGGAAAAAGAAGCACGCCGA
The DNA here is from genome assembly GCA_964560795.1 of uncultured Anaerolineales bacterium. GTDB lineage: Bacteria > Chloroflexota > Anaerolineae > Anaerolineales > UBA11858 > NIOZ-UU35. The sequence continues at coordinate 388 of CAZLNX010000425.1, forward strand.
ACCTGGGGCGATGATCCTGATCTTTGGGAGTTCAAGCCTCTCGATGGCATCCCCGTGGGCGGCGGAGTCCATCTCATCACTGTCAATGATTATCTGGCTCGTCGTGATGCTCGTTGGATGGCTCCAATCTATACCCTGCTGGGCCTGAGCATCGGCGTCTTGCAGATGGCTTCCCGCACAGAACATGGCCAAAAGGCCTTCATGGTGGATTTGGAGAAGTCATCCCCTCATGAGGATCAAGATCAACTCCAGATGGTTCTGCGGCGAGAAGCTTACGCTGCTGATATCACCTATGGCACCAACAATGAGTTTGGCTTTGATTATCTGCGCGATAACATGAAGATGACCCTGGCTGAACGCGTTCAGCGTGGCCATCATTTTGCCATCATCGATGAGGTAGACAATGTGCTCATTGATGAAGCGCGCACTCCGTTGATCATCTCCGGGCCGTCTCATGAAGATAGCGATAACTACACGCGTATGGCGCGCGTGGTCAAGCATCTCAAGCCCGAAGATTACGAGATTAATGAGCGCAACCGCAACATCTCCCTGACTGAGATTGGTGAAACACACGTCGAGCAAGTTTTGGGCTTGCCTCTACGCGATCCCGAGCGGCCGGAAGATATTACTCCTGAGCAGGCTCAATTGCTGGGGTATTTACAACAAGCCTTGAATGCAGAGTATATTTACAGGCGCAATAAAGATTATGTCGTTCAGGGGCGCAAAGTGATCATCGTGGATCATTTCACCGGGCGCTTGATGCCTGGTCGGCGTTGGTCAGATGGTCTCCATCAGGCAGTGGAGGCCAAAGAGGGTGTTCCCATTGAAAGTGAAAACGTCACCTATGCCACGATCACCATTCAGAATTACTTCCGCATGTACCAGAAGCTGGCTGGTATGACGGGTACGGCGGTCACAGAGGCGGAGGAGTTCAATGAGATCTACTCTTTGGATGCCATCGCTATCCCAACCAATATGGATTTCGAGGCCGGGCGCGAAGATTCGCACTTGGTTACGCTGCAAGAACGCGACGAGTATAACTATAAGTACACTTATTATGCTTATAAGGACGATCCCGAACTTAAGGAGGCTTTTTGGAAGCGTAAAGATTATCCTGACGTTATTTATCGCTCTGAGGAAGCCAAACTGCGCGCCATTGTCCAGGAGATACTTTCTTATCACACCATTGGGAGACCAATCCTGGTAGGTACAACGTCGGTGGAACTCTCCGAGCGCGTCTCCGGTCGTCTGCAGGGTGTCATGGTGCGGCGTCTGGCGCAAACGTTGTTAATACGAGATGTCTGGTTCGAGAAAACGGGTACCGTAGAGGATGGTCGACAGATAAGCGAATTGGTGCCCCTGACAGCACCGCTGGACAAATTGAAAACCCAAGACTTGCGCCACGTGATCCGCGACGAAGATTTAGAATTATCACTTACCCCTTCTGATGAAGCCAACCTGGAGCGCTTGCTACGAATTTTAGGACTCTCCGCTTTTGACAAGGATCGCCTTTCGGACGTTTTGCAGGGTGGCATTTCCCATGAAGTGCTCAATGCCCGAAAGCATACCGAAGAGAGTCAGATCATTGCCGGCGCGGGTGCTTTTGGTGCAGTGACCATTGCTACCAACATGGCCGGCCGTGGTGTTGATATCAAGCTGGGTGGTGAGTTAGCCGAGGAAGTGATCTCGACGGTCAATCGTGTGCTTAAACGCAATGATATTGACGACCCTTATGATATGACCATGGAGGATCGCCGAAAAGCGCTGCAAGCCTTATCAGACGATGATTTCGGAATTTACGGCGGCGAGATTGAATACTTCTTGAAGAATCTCAATGAAATGGACCGTGTTCGGGAGTTAGGGGGCCTGCATGTGGTCGGCTCAGAGCGTCACGAGGCCCGACGCATCGACAACCAGTTGCGCGGACGCGCCGCCCGTCAGGGTGATCCTGGCTCCTCGCGTTTTTACTTGTCTCTGGAAGATGAGTTGATGGTGCGCTTCGGTGGCCAGCAAATGGAAGGCTTGCTGACCCGCATGAACGTTGATGAAGCCTTGCCCATCACCAATCAATTGGTCAGTCGCATCGTAGAGTCATCCCAGACCCGAGTTGAAGGGGCCAACTTTGATGTACGTAAACACTTGCTGGAGTACGATGATGTGCTCAACACACAGCGCGCCAAGATCTATGCTCAACGGGATCGCATTCTGACCAAAGATGATCTCAGCGAAGATGTCACTAGCATGCTTCAAGAAGAAGTTCTGCGGCGTGTGCCAGAGGCTCTTGAAGATGAAGAAGGTCCCTGGAAATTGCTTTCGTGGTTGGATCAAATTCAGCCCCCGATCCCTTTGCGCGATAGCCTCTTCCCATCGTATTCATTGAAACTGCTATTAGAAAATTTGAAGGGCGAACAGAGTATATTAGGGGCAGAGCAGGCGCAAAATGCGTTGGTGAAACTGGCCAGGCAGTCAATTCAGGCTGAGGAAGAGCATATTCTGCACTCCGTTGATGCATTGCTGGAGAACAGCAAAGTGAGTCTGGAAAACCAACTAGATGAGCGCCTTGAAACGTTGGATATGTTCATCGAAGGACTTACTTTAAGCGATGAAACTGACACACGAACTCCAAGCCAGCTTTCTGACGAGATGACAGAAATGCTGCGATTGCCGCTCAAGGTTTCCCCCGACATTATGCGCTCGCTGAAAGACGATCCTTATGAAGTGGGCGACAGGATGCGCGATATCGTTAGAGAGGCTATGCAAGCCATAACGATCACTCGCTTGATCGGTGCTGTAGAGCGCGTATTGAAGACACCACTGAGTCTCAAACAACAGGATTTGATCGGTAAGGACTGGAACCAACTAGCGGACCAGATCATGGGATCGATTCAAACCATTTACGGTGAGCGTCTGTCTTCCAATATTGGTGATGATGCCAGTTCCGGACAAATGGTGCGCGATCTGCAGACTAGTTTGACTAAGATCGATGGCGATCAGCTTATGGAGCGGGATTTGTTGAATTTGATGATGCAGCTACCTGTGGGGCGGCGTCAAGTATTTGACAAGAAAACACACAAACGTGGCTGGGCACAGACGACGCGCCTGACGTATATTCACACCGCGGCGGACGCATTAGAAGACCGTGCTCCCGAAGAGATTACAGAAGATGTTTTGACTCATCTCGAGAAAGCGCAAGAGGATATTCATGCAGAGTGGGGTCGAGATGGATTAGACCGTTTAGGCGATACACTGCTCATCAATCTGGATCAAAACACCCGCGATCGTTTTGCCCAAGCACTTGGCGAGGATGTCTTCCTAACTATTCAAGAACAACCTGTCAATTCGCTGGACGAGAATCTTCGCGATCAAATTGCCGATGAGTTGGGACGCCAGGCCCTGACAAAAATATACCGGGAACTGCTCCTGAGAGTGATCTCCAATTTGTGGATTGATTATTTAACCGAAATGGAGGGTCTGCGTGTGGCCATCGGCCTTGAAGCCTATGCACAACGTGATCCCTTGGTTCAGTACAAGACGCGCGCTTTTGAAATGTTCCAGAACTTGCTTTGGGATATGCGTATGAGTATGGTTACCCGCATGTTCACTTTCCGCCCGGCGGATATCAGCGGCGTGCAAGTGGAAGTGCAAAAGGCGTCGGTTCCAGAGCCTCAGGCGCCAAGTCAAGATTCTCAACCATCAGGTGGTAAAAAGAAACGCCGTCGTCGAAGGCGCAAGAAGTAGTTGTTTTCCAATCCCCGTTCACCGTAAGAGAACGGGGATTTTTTTATCTCAACTTGGTTGGTAAGGTATTGGAAACCCAGGCAGTACACTAGTGCTATATGCTTCTGCGTAAGTATTCGCTATACTGAACTTGATATACCCACTATTTTGATGTGAATGGAATAACCGATTTATAAAGGAGATTATGATGGTTGAAAAATCTAGGATTTTATCTTCTCTATTGCGCCCGCAAACACTAACCATTGCGGCGGTGCTGGCGATTATTGCTGCGATTGTTTATGGTTTTGCTGCAGCCAATGTTGTTCCTGAAAGCGGGGCAGGCGACGGCACCGGAACAGTTAGCGGGTATACGATCACCAATATTGACTATACTCTGTTGGGAAGTGACCCTTCCAAACTCGCATCGGTCGAGTTTGATGTTGCTCCAACAGGGAGTGCTAACGCCGCCACAGATGTGCGCATTACCGTGGATGCTGGAACAACCTGGATTACATGTACTAATGTTGTTGCGCATTGGACATGTACTTTTGGTGGTGGAAGCGAACCTTCAGTTTCTGCGATCTCAAACCTACAAGTTGTTGCCGCGGAATAAGCAGTTTTCGATTTCGTCACATCATCGTGCTGTCTTTGAAAAACATCATATGTGTGACTAGTTTTTTGAAGATTGCTGATGATGTGATTATCTGATTCAATGACTGGATTCCGTTCAGTTCGCTCCATAGTGACTTTGACGATAGGTATTATTCAATTCGTCATTGCCTGGGCTTTGTTTGCACCTCAGCAATTGGGAGGACAAACATCGTATGTGATTCTGATTGGAAACAGTATGGAGCCTGAGTTCCACCGCGACGATTTGATCCTTGTCCGCCCGTCGGAGGTATATCAAATTGGGGACACAGTAGCTTATCATCACCCCAGCAATTCCCGGAAGTTAGGGGGAGAAAAGGTTGACAAGGGTTTTCGTAAAC
>CAZLNX010000426.1:0-5092 GCA_964560795.1 uncultured Anaerolineales bacterium
CCAGTTTTGCCAGACGCTCGACAAGTGGGGATAATTCATCTTCCGAAAAGGACACCTCGCAAGGGGCTGCCTGCCCGTTGATTTGCATCGCCCATACCTCTGGCTGCACTGGCCAGGGCTTATTTCCCTCCGGATTTGCTAGACGCGCCAGCCCAAAGCGCAATTGATCGTGGAGTGGGTCGGTAGCCATCAACCCCAGAATATATCTGCGTGAGTAGCCGTGCCGGGCGATCCACTGCCAAACAGGAAAACGCACGGGACGGCGTACCCCAGACAGGGTCAGCATGATATACACACGGGTAAATTCCGATTCGACAGAAAAGCGAAATTGTTCCTCCCAATCCTTGACACAAAACGCCCAGGCGCGGATATAGGCAAAGAGATGCGCCCATTTTCCACCCAGATTCTTGATAGCCTTGTTGTATAGATGACGCTCGGTAACATCAAGGCGGCCCCCGGGAAACATGGGGGATAATTCAGGGGCGATTGTACGCTTGTTGAGCCGCCGGTAGGACTCGACTTGCCCGACATAAACCTTGACCTGCTCCATCAGTCCTTCGAAACCATAGCGTTCCAGTGCGTCTTTGAGTGTTTCTCCACCTGCAGCAAGGTCGCTCAGAGACTGCCAGACCGGGTCGAATGGCTCATCGGGATCTGCCCCGGCTAGCCACCAGCGCGCCGCAGCCGGGCAAAAGGCATACAGCAACGCGGCCAAAATAGGATGGCCGCGTGGGTTTTGATCGTCTTTTAGGGCTAGAAATAAGTCAGTATACATTTACACCGGGATACAAGGAACCAAACTGCAAAGGGGATCACCCGCCAGGCACCGGGGGTTCGAATACCGGTCAAGGGTAGACCTTTGAGCTTTCGCCAGCCCATTTGAAGGATTGCCGTAATCGAGAACGAAACCACCATCACGCTGACCCCCATGCCGGCCTGGTGTGGCGGCACGAGCCAGAGCACCCCCATCCAAAGTTTAGCATCTCCCCCACCTATGCCGCCCAATCGCCAGGTAACGAATAGCAACGCACATCCCAGCCATGTCTCGATCTCGCTTGGGAAGTTGACAATCATCCCGCCCAGTAGCAAGGTCAGGGTGACGCCATTAGGTACATGCTGCCTACGTTGGTCGTAGGCCGCGATCCCGGTTGTTAGAGCCAGGAGTAGAGATGTTTGGATAGTGTGCATAAAAGCATGGGAGCGTGGGGGCAGGGGAGCTGGGGTGTTAGGGTGCGGGAGTGAAGCACCCATGCTCCCTTACACCCATGCCCCCTAGCTCCTACGGTACTCCGGGCCAGCCGATTTGAGCCTGCCCTTCGCGCACGCCCCAATAGACCACTCCACCGCCAAAACTATACGAAGCAGCCCAGCGCCCCGAGATACTGTTGTTGTCATCCATTCGCCGAATCGTGACCAGACGATCCCAATACGCGTCAGGGTCTCCATCATGGTTGAGATCGGCTTTCATTGACTCCGGTACGCCGGGGACATCCTCGGGTTGGATCTCGCCTCCCATCCCACGGCCAACCCATTCGATCCCAACAACCACGGTGTGGCCTGTACCGCCATCGCAATCGTACCCGCCATCCCCTCCTGGTCCCGATACACATTCTGTGATGGCGACCGCTTCTTCATACGTAAATCGCCAGAATAGCCGGTAGGGTGATTTGGCTTCCCCCACGAAGAGCGGCATATCGCCAGGAAGTTCACTCAGGCCCACACTCCCGGCCAGCGGACCGCCACCAGCCGCCGGGTGCGAAGGCACTTCCCAACGGAATATCTCGGGGCTTCCGGCAGGGCCAACGGGTTCCAACAACAATTCCCCGATATGAGGCATTGTGAAGAACATCGGCCCGGCAGAATTTAGCGTCAGAGTCAAAACCAGGTTACGCCAATCGCCTGGTTGGGGGTTGCCCGGGCTGCCCCCGCCATAGGCGACATAGGGATAGGTGCCTCGACCAGACGATGAGGGCAAGCCACCACAACGAGCCGCACTTGGCCAACGTACCAGCGAAGCAGGATAAGGGCGTAAATCCAGGAAAGTGACAGGGAAATTCACATGCGCCCGGATATACCATTCCGTATTGGCGCAAGTCACCCCGCCGCCCGTCATCGTGAAAGTTTCACAAGGATGATCGGCTCCCGAAGAGCCACTCTCATAAGGAACGCATACGGTCTCTGGGCCTTTCCTGATACACATTGAGTCATAAACCTCACCCGTAACCGGATTCGTGTAGGTCAAGCGGTAGAATTCCGGCGGGATCAAGTACACCGCGTCTGAGAAGAGACTGTGGAGTTCCCCGGTACTTGAAGAACCACTGTTCTCAATGGTGCTGCTTCCCGGACTGGTGTTACATTCGCTGCTCCCATCACCAATAACAACATCAAACCCACTTCCACCACCTTCTGGACTAAAGCTTTGAGCTTGAACAGGTTGGAATAATCCTATGGACAATACCAGGGCTATTAAGAAACTCAATATGAACAGGAAAGGTTTAGTTTTCATCAATACTCTTCTTTGAGATACTCTTTATAGTAAGTATCAAATGCCTCAACGAAAAACCCAATCTCAGCCTCACCGGTATACGACTGCCACACATCTGGTAGAGAAACCATGGCGAAACCGTAAGTGGATTCGAGCCAGGCCGCATCCCAGGGCACAAGGCCATGCGCACCGGCAATAAAGGCTCGTTCTTCCTGGGCTTTTTCCTTGAGAGCTTCATAGGCTTCGTGGCCTTGAAGGATCGAGCTATCGGGATGGTAGCCCATATAAACCCATTGGTTCCGGGCAGGGGAATAACCAAATTGCACAAACAAGCGCTCCCATCCAAGCTCTTGTGTAAAGTGATGGCCATCTAATTCATGGACTAACCAGCCCGGCCCCTGGTCGAAAGAGAGCACACAGACGACCGGAAAGGCCATGCCCCAATCTTCGACCTGATCGCCATTAACGGTCTCAGTACGGTAACAACCGTTCAAGACATAGGTCATATTGGCTGAAATCGACGGGGTTTCCCGGATATTCCAATTGTGGTACTCAGGGTGGTAGGATCGCTGCCTCAAAACCATTTCCATTGGACCACCCGTATTGGTCATACCGGTGACAGATTTCGTCGTTCTGTCATCTAAAAATAGCACCCAATCAGGAATTTCATCGAAACCCATCATCCCCGCCGCTTCTGGCTCGGTGTATCCCATATACGACAATAGATGCCAGGCCACCGTTCGTTCCAGCCCTTCGTAGACACAGGCAGGCTCGATGCGTTTGAGGTTATATTCATCAAGAACATCAACCAGAGTCCATGCATCAGAATCTGTTGGACATGGTTCCAGGGTAAGCGTGTTCGTGGGAGCGGGGGTGCTCGTGAGTGTTGGCAGGGGCGTGTTGGTCGCGGTCGGTGCGGAAGGCAGCACATTCGAGAGCGGCATGGGCGTTCCCAGTACCTCCGCCCGGGTTTTCGCCCGCTGCCACAAGCTCAAACCATAGGCCCCCAGGATGAAAACTATGATGAAAATAGCGACAACGATGTAGCGGCGCAGGTGCCGGCGACCGCCCAAATCTGAATAAGTAAGGGTATCTTTAATCTTCATAGTGATCCAGATTGTATCATTCTGTATTTACCATGTAAATACAGAATGATCATTGATCATCTCGCGTCACACCATACGCCAGATAACCGATGGCATTTACGCCGATCCAGCGCTGGGGGAACAGGTAGCCCATCGAACGCACCTGCGCCGCAACGCGGCAACCAGGCCGGCCATCGAACTGGCCACAAGTCGCACCGGCAAAGACAGAATGTTCTGGTCGCTGGGCTTGAAAATACGCCGTAGCAACCTGCCTGCCCTCCTCCGTTGCCTCGATACTGCCATCGGGAAATACCCGTATCTCTTGCGCTCCGGCGTGGGCGGCTAAATCAGCCGCAGCCACCGTCTCCATGATACGGGAATTTGTGACCATATATTCTAAGATTCCCATGGCAAACAGGGTGGTCAGTGGCACGAGTAGAGCAAAGAGCGCTATAGCCTGGCCACGTTCGGATTTCTTTTTTCTCAGCGCCATTTTGCCTTCCATGTTTCAGAACGGGACAGGTACCACTCTTCGGACCAGCCTCCCGGATCGATAAATCCTAGACCCCTGAACATGACCGGTACTTGATAACTCACCGAACATCCGCCAACGCCGCCGGGAGAACCAGGGGAGACAATCACCTTGTATTCCACACCCAGGGTAGCGCTCCAATCCGCGTCGAGGGTTTTCTCCACGGCCAAAATCGCGTTTTGGGCTGCTAAGCTGGGGTTAGGAGATTGAGAAATGAATTGGGCACAGCTATATGCTGCGGCTGTTGCCTGCGTACGGGCACGATGAAGCGGTATCCAGGACAACATCCCAAAAGCCAGAATCACAGACAGGACGGAGAATAAGGCTGTCTCCACCATGGCCTGACCTTTCTCGTGGAGCGTCGAACGTGGAGAGTGCAGCGACGATACACAATGCCCTGTTCCGTTATTCACTCGAACTCTCCTTCCGGTGGACCAGGGTAAAAACGCCAAAGACGAAAGAATGCCGTACCGCGGTGAGCCTCGACCAGGTTGATGCCATACACCCAAGGCTTGGAATCTTCGATGGTGATCTGGGAGCGCACCATGCGGTCTGATGCGTGTTGGGTGGTCGCGATCCTACCTTGAATATCCGGCCACAAAACCGTTTGGCGTGCCTGTTCCGTGGCCGGGGTATTATATGCGCCGGTGGCCACCCCGGTGATAAACACTCCCCAATCGGCGGACGCGGCTCGAAAAGCATAGAAAGCAGCCAGGGTCATGCCGAATAGGAGCAGGATCAACACCGGCATTACGATGGCAAACTCGGCCATGGTTTGACCCTTCTGAGCAAGGGAGCGGGGGTGCCGGGGAGCTTGGGTGCTGGGGTGCAAGGGAAAGGTTTTTGCACCCGTGCTCCCTAGCTCCCTTTCTCCCACACTCTTTCTTGGCATTCTGGCTGCTCCCAAGGCTTACCCACCTCGTGCGGCGCGCAAAGCGTTGATCCCGCTGTTGAAAGCCGCGATCAATTCCTCTTTGTATTGAGAAATCA
>CAZLNX010000427.1:0-5076 GCA_964560795.1 uncultured Anaerolineales bacterium
AATATTTCTGTATATTTTTTGCAGCTCAGTCTCACTCAATGATAGTCCACCTTTGATCCACGCAACAACCCGTTTGTCTAAGAATTCTTGGACAGGGTTCAAAGATGTAAGGGCGTTTATCAGAGATTTCAAGGAGGCTTTGTAAGGTTTATCAATAAAATCTAAATATTGCTTATCGTCTATCCAAGGGGGGAGATCTGTATCGGGCACTTAGGAAATGCGGACTGGGATAATATGCTTTTCCCGTCCCACCGCTAATGATCCCTCATGGTTTACCCAGGGCGATTCAATGGCACTGTTAGAAAGTACAACAACTACTGCGTCAGCGGATATGAGACCTTCTTCGATTGCCTTACGCCACTCTTTTCCACCACGTATGGACTGCCTATCGAGCCAAGTAATGAACCCGGCAGCTTCCAGGTCACCGGCTAGCCTGTGGGCGAAATCGCTGTCTTTTTTGGAGTAAGAGATGAAAATTTGGTCGGTCACTATTGAGTATCCTCATCGATTAAAATCAGTGGCCAGGCTTGACCCGTTTTTTGGTGCGCTGCAGGAACAATATTGCTACAGCAGTTAATATGTATACCAACCCTAATGAGATCGAGAAGAATTTCCCAGACGCAGCCCAAAGGGCAATTTGGGGGCCATATATCAGATGCGCATTAAATATCGTAGCTATGATAGCACTATTTTCAAGGATATCTAGAACCCCTGCAAACCACATTGTGTAGGCAAGAAAAGTGCCAATTCGAGACAAGCGAATGCGATTTAGCTCCTTATATTTCCTGGCCGCCCAAAAGCAACCCAAAGAAAATGCGGTTGAATATACGACTATAAACAGGAAATCTAATCCCAAACTTAGGCCGACACGGAAATAATCACTCTGTTCCCAGGATAGCAATAAGGTTTCAAAAGTGTGAATATCGCCTGCAAATTCAAGAGATACAATTCCATCAGGTGCTTGGTCGGTTTGGGAAGGACCAACGGAATTCAAGACAATGGTAATCAAGATCAATAAAACGGTGGAGGCTATCCCAACACCTGAAAATATCCGTTCTCTTTGGCGTCTGGCCAAGTCTAGCTCTAATTGAGCTTCACGTTCCCTAGTAAGTCGGGTTTTAATCACTCGTTTACTTTTAGAAATTAATCTTTTAGATTCATCATCGATTGTTAGTGTTTCGCGCGCATCTTCAATCACACGTAAAATGGCCTCGCCAATCAAATCGCCGGTTTCTCGATAAGCGTGTAGTTCTTGATCTAATAATTCTTGGATTGGATTGGGGGGAGTCAATGCAGCAACCAATGTATTGAAAGCGGTTTCATGAGAGGTGTCCACGAAATCAATCCACTGGTATTCCTCCAACCAGGGAGGCAATGAGTCGACAGGAGCGATCAGTATGGGATAGAGTTTCTTTTCCCAAGCATAAGCCGCCGAACCTTCATGTTTGACCCATTCCGAATCCATCGAATTGGGTGAAACAACGATAACCACTTCGCTGGCAGCTTTCAAATTCGTCTCTATGGTCTCGCGCCACTGCTCGCCGCCGCTAATCGAGCGGTCAATCCATATTTTGAAACCCGCAGCAGTCAAATCATCGGCCAGCTTGTGGGCGAATTCGCTGTCTTTCTTTGAGTAGGAGATGAAGATATGGTCGGTCAAAGTCTTCCCCGGCACTGTTTGTTGTTGTGCTTGTCTCAACGTATCACATATTATACAACGTTCTCAAGGGTGGATTCGCGTCGGGCTTCGATTTGGGCTGCTTTGCGGGTTACCGGAGCAATGATCTTCCCATAAATGTTGGAGAAGGAAATTTCCAGGTTCATGCGCTATTATTACGTAACCAGGCTGCGATCGCTGTTATTTCATGCTGGGATTGAGCGACTTGGAGAGTGAACCGGACTAATTCTGGATTTCTGACTGTAAGGGATTTTCCATTAAGTTGTAGTAACAAGCCTACGGCAGTGATCCCGGTGCGCTTGTTGCCATCTACAAATGGGTGGTTGTTGACCAATGATTCCAATAACACAACTGCTTTGGAAAAAATATCTGGGTCGAGTTCGTCCCCATCAAATGTGGCCTGCGGACGAGCGACCGCGGCTTGCAACAAGCTCAGGTCACGAACACCGTGCTCACCACCGGTTTCAGTGATCAATCGGGAGTGGATGAATAAAACTTGTTCAGCGGTGAGATAGCGGGTCATTTAGCCAGTTCTTCGAGTGCAGTTCGATACTGCTCAATAAAAGCATCCACTTGCTGGGCAAATATCTCATCTACTCCGTTGGCGGCCAGAGGTGGATCGGCTGGAGTAATCACGATTTTTCGCTCGGTTTTGTCCAATTCGACGGTTACACCAGCCCCATCTGAGAGATGCAAAAACTCCAGGGCATCCTTCGGCAGCGAAACCACCATGCTGTTGCCAGTCTTGAAGATCTTTCGGATCATAGTTTCATTCTCCTGACGTCATTACACTGTAAGTATACCAAATAATTGCATGGCAATCGAAGGGTGTAAGGGTGATGCAAATCAGGCTTTCAGTAATAATCTATCCCTTGACATATCGGTATCGGATAGATGATAATTGACTTTATCCGATACCGATATAACTTGTGAGGAGTTATGCTCGAACCACGTCTGTTGAACCGCCTGAATGATAAAAAAGCCCGCCTGGACGCCTTGCGCCCTTTGCCTGCGGGCATTGTGGCGCGCCTGCGTCAGCAAGTCGATTTGGAGTGGATCTACAACTCCAACGCCATCGAAGGCAGCACCCTGACCTTGCAGGAAACCCGTCTGATCCTGGAAACCGGTCTGACTATCGGCGGCAAGAACCTGCGTGAGCATTTCGAGGTCATCAATCATCGTGAAGCCATCGCTTATGTAGAAGATTTGGTGAAGCAAGCAGCTGAAATCACGCCCCACCATGTCCGCCAGATTCACAAACTGGTTCTTAGCCAGATTGACGACGAAAATGCCGGTCAATATCGAAACACACCAGTGCGCATCTCCGGAGCCGAGTACACACCGCCTGATGCCTGGGAGATTCCTCAGTTGATGACGGACTGGGGAGATTGGCTTATGCAGGAAAGCGAAGCGGTCCATCCGGTTGTCCTGGCAGCCCTGGGGCATCACCGCCTGGTAGCTATTCATCCCTTTGTGGACGGCAATGGCCGCACCGCTCGGCTGGTAATGAACCTGATCCTGATGAAGCATGGTTACACACCTTCCGTAATTGAGCACATCCACCGAAAGCAATATTACCGCGTTTTAGCCCAGGCCGATGCCGGAAATCCGGCTCCGCTGGTCAATTTCGTTGGACGTGCTGTTGAGCGTGGTCTGGCTTTATACCTGGAAGCCATTACACCCCAAACCGAGCCACGTTCAGAAGATGAAATCTGGATCCTTCTGCGCGATGCGTCACAGGGCACGCCATACAGCCAGGAATATCTCAGCCTTTTGGCGCGCAAAGGCCGCCTTGAAGCAATCAAGCGCGGCAGGAATTGGTACACCACCCGTAAGGCGCTGGATGAATATCTCCGTTCGGTGGGCAAGAGAAACAAGAGCTGAGCTTGAGTCATCATAGATGGCAAAAGCTTGCATCTATTAAGAATACTATTCCTTTCAGTATCCTGGGAAATTGCGGTAATTTGTAGGCATCACGCGCCACCCACGATCATCAGCTACGCGGCGCAGCTTTGCATCCGGGTACACCGCTACAGGCTGCTCACTCATCTCCATCATTGGTAAATCAGATAGCATATCCCCATAAGCAGCAACGATGCGGGCATCGGGATATAACGCGCTCACTTTCTCAACTTTATGCTGGTACGAATTGACCGGCAGGTTTATTCCCTTGAGCTTGCCATCTACATACTGAAGCTGTGTGCCGATGGCTTTAGCATCTATCTTGCGGGCGAAGGCTTCCACGATGGGTTGGTATGCACCCGAGACTACTACAATCCGCGCCCCTGATAAGCGCTTTTTCTCGAGTTCCCTGAGTACATCTGCACGGCCTTTGGGCCACATTTCGTTGAAGACCACCCACTCCGCCATAACGTTGATTTCGCTTGCGGGCAGCCCTCGAAAGAGACCGATCTCGCCTTGCAGCCAGGCGGTCATTGTTTTCTTTCGATCAAGAAGGCCCAATTTCATCAGGGGAAATCGCGGCAGCCAGCGGGAGAAAAACAGGTTGTAGGCCAACGCACTGAAATGCTGTTTGAAGTAGCTGCGAATGCCTCTCCAGCTAGAACCTGTAGTGAGTGTTCCTTCGAGATCGGTGAGGATGATAGTCATGATTTCTTTTTGGATTGTCCGTGGTATTGCCCCAAAAAAACCCCACCCAGAGTAAGGGGGATACCCTAGGCAGGGCATCTATATTATTGCAGAAACTTACCCTCATTACAAGGGTGTTTTGTTGATATCCTTTTTGGAAATAAAATTACACTGCTCTGCAAATATATTTGTAGCTTGTTTATATCCCCAGCACTCGGCACAGTTCATTTCGCAAATTGCCTTCGACCCCGGTCAGGCGATAGGTGTGGGCAGTTACCGATGTGGGGAACACCAGATCCAAATCTGCACGCTTAACCAGGCTGGTGACCACCATCCATTGATCGGGCAGCACATCATCGCTGAAAATCCCAGCCACCAATCTTGCCAACGCAAACCGCAAGGGCAAGTTTACTGGCTGCACTTCATTGGGCGGGTAAGGCGTTTCAATCACCGGTACGCCACGCTCTTCCACTGTCCATAGCTGCCCCGGCTCGCCGTCATCGATGAACTGCATATACCCCCAGACAGTGAGCTGATCGAGCATCCCTTGCGCCCTGGTCAGGCGCACGCGCTGGGTCCAGGCCGAGCGGAACCACCAGTGGGTCACCTGTGGGAAGGCCTCGGCGAAAACCAGCTCGTTCCAGAATTCATAAGGGGTCTGCGAGCTGTGCTCAGCTTCAAGAGTGACATTGCCGCGCTCCCAAAGGCGGGCGATGCCGGGCTGCCACTCGATACCGGTACCAAGCTGTTCCAGGTAGGCATGGCCGGGAGCGGCGTACTCCTTAGTCTGTGTTTTTTGTTGTGGTGTC
>CAZLNX010000428.1:0-5001 GCA_964560795.1 uncultured Anaerolineales bacterium
GAAAATCATTGCGCCTATTATAGCTGCCTTTCGGATTTATGCACCAAAGCCATATTGAACTACTATTAACAATGCGTTCGTAAAGATACCCCCAAAAATAAGTGATCGCGAAAATTCTAAGGTATTCTGGTCGCCCCTCCCATAGTTGAATATCCAACAATTCAAACCCACATTGATTGGCAAATTGTTCAATTTCTTTTACAGAATTCAAGCGATGATAAGTTGGATAAGTGTCTACCGTTCTTCTACCACGTTGTTTGTTGATAAACTCATGAAAACTGTGTGGTGTTACGCGCGCCAAAAGGGACACATAATGATACTTATTGGGAGTTTTAGTTAAAAATAACCCATCCGGCTTCAACACTCGATGAACTTCACCCAAAAATGGTAATGGATCCTTAACGTGTTCTAAAACACTATTAGTGAACACCAAATCAAAAGTCTCAGGATGATAAGGAATCACACCATCGTCCAGAAGCACTTTTGCCTCATCTAGGAAAAGATTATTTAGGACAACCGGATCAGGATCTACACCTGCGAAAAACCTTGCCTTGCGTCGAAAATCCATCTCCATCACATAACCTCGACCGGCTCCCACATCAAGTATCGCATGTGTCTTATCTAGCCTTGAAATTATGAAATCTCTATATCGTTTGTTATCCCAATTATCACCATAATCCTGATAAAGATTAGTATCCATCCACCTGATAATAGACATAAAAGTAACACCGCTGGAAGAGACTGAAGTCGCAATAAATTCTGGGAATATTCACCCTATAAAATATTCGATTCAAACATTGAACACACCTGATCAGGGCGTTAGTAGGCTTTATAGTCTAAATCAGCCTAAGTCAGATTATCCACAGCCATTCGGTGCCTGCGCTGATTAATTAAATTTCTTCTGAAATTAAAACCCCACTTGCGTTTACGGAGGGACAGGGCACATCCTTCACAGACAGTTCTCTTTAGTGAGAACTTGGATAACTTGTTTCATGAGAAAAACTTTTTTCGATTAGGTGGAAAGTATCCGAATTTTTCAGCAATATGCCCACAACGTTCAGAAATGACACCGATATGCTTCTCAGGAATCATCTCCAAATACGGATTGTTTACATCTGGCTTCAATGGATACCACCGATCCTTATATTTACTACCAAAAGGGATATCATGATGTTGCTGCGGAAGCAACTCCTCAGAAAAAGCGAGGTCGAGAAAATCACATAACTTACTTATCATTTCTTTCGATTCTTGCAGAACATCTTCAAACCGAAGATGTAAAAAGTGCTCTACCATGACACTATCTTCCAACACAGCTTGCATAGCATTGCACCAATGCTGGGCACATACTTCTATGCGCTCATCCAAATTCATAAATTTAGAATATCTTTTCATATCGCCGGCGTTGCCCAATGCAGCTCGATAAACTGCCGCATAAGGATTCCTGGTAATTAGCACAAAATACGGATTTGTGTCCTTTAACAGCGAATTAATATAACTCATTTTGACACTATATACCTGACTTTTATCTATAAAGCGCTTGTTAGATCCCTGATAACTATGACGCTGAAGCGCTTCAAAGATGATTTTTCTAAATATTATTTCATCGTTTTTCGAATAATCAGATTCTGTCTTTCGATAATAATCTATTAGATCATCTGATGCATACGACCAGCTACGCGGAGGAGTGTATATTGGATGAAAATGATCTCTACAAACAAAACGCCCTCCCAACCGCAGGCTAGGGGGCAAACGACACATCATGACTTTTTGCATCTCATCAGCGCCAGACCAATAACGACGATTTCCAGTGATGCTGACTATTTGGTGATGTCGCCGTAGCATTCGAGCCACTAAAGTCAAACCTCCACCCTGATTTCCCAACAAAAACACTGGGTTTGCAACTTTAATATCCTCATAGTTATTAAAGAAACGATGAATATTAATCATCCAAGAATTTCTTCTGAAGTAATAATATAAATTGTTAGCGGTACGAGATAAAACTTTCATCCAAGCGAATATAATCTAATCAGCTAGATATACAGATTCCAAGAAGGAAAATGTTTCTCGAGCGCATTGCTCCCAAGAATACGATTGTGCTCGTTCATACGCCGCCCAGGCCTGTTCCCTTCGCAAGTCATGATCATCTAAAAACATAGATATAACTTTTGCAATAACGATTGGATTCTCAGGATCGAAATATAAGCAGGCTTCTCCAAGCACTTCAGGCATAGGACCGCGATCGGAGCTTGCAATTGGAAGCCCAGAGGCCATCGCTTGTAAAAGTGTATTAGGTAGATTTTCACAGCTTGATGCAAAAACAAATAGGTCAGCTTGATGATAAATCGAATGTAATTCAGTGTACGGCTGGATGCCATGATAGCAGACAACCGTAGAATCAGGATCATGTTTTGAAATAGCAAGGTTAAAACGCTTCATCGCATATCCAGACCTGCCCACGATGTCTAGCACAATTGGGTATCCTTTTTCAACCAGGTTTGCGACTGCATTAATAACATGCCATTGATGCTTATAATGCTCTATATGGGACACATACAATATTCGAAATTTATTTGTTTGATCATATGCTTCAATAGGTTGAATATTACTGGGCTTGCGATAAAAACGATCACTTACACCATGCGGAATTACAATAGTTTTGTCATGTGGCTTACTAACAATATTTTCAATCACTTCTTTAGCGTATCGCGATAAATAAATTAAGCCATCCGCGTTCTTAAAAGAAATGCTTTGAAGGAATCTTTGCGGCAACAACCGGACAATTCGATTCCAGACGCCGTAACGCAGAATTTCTCGCCACTCAAAGGGTAGCATTGTTCTTGACATAGTAACAAATGTGTGAAAAGTTCCCAGATAAAGCCCTCCTGGGACAAAAAGTAAATCACAACCTTTTTCTCGCAACTGTTTTGGAAGCCGGAATCGCTGCCAATACAGACGCTGAACGAGATTTGATTCTAGCAGATCGTCATTTTCTTTACATAACCATGGTAGTGCTTTGATTTTGATCAAGATATCAGAATTCGCCCAGAGAAATACTTTGTCTACACCATGCTCTGCCGGATTCGCCACCTTGAGGAGTTCCACCAAATGAGTTTCACCACCTCCACCGCGGATATTGGAAGCATCAATACCAATTTTCATATTTTTCGATCTTTAGAAGTTATCGACCCAAGAGTGATTATCTTCATAACCTAATTCAATTAAGGCCTCTCCTGCCATGTCATCAAATAGTTTGTCACTTTCTCGCGAAAAATAGATTGTCCAATCTCCTGAATTCCCTTTGCGCAAATAGGTTCGATGTTGCTCATCAGGCCGATTCCTTTGTCTTGCAAACTGATTTTGTGAGATTGCTTCGCTCATCAATTCCTTATAGGTCGCTCCGTATTTTTGCCTAAGTGCATCTCCAAAAATTTTTTCAGGTGATTGCAATAGTTCCTCATATTTAACAACGACAATCGAACAATTCGATTCTATTGAATTTCTTGCCCAGCCGATTGTATGATTGCCCCAATCCATCTTAGCGTTCTCAAACCGGTATTTCAAATACAAAAACAGTCCTTCCTCATCACAAACAGGCTGCCAATTTTTCCCAAAAAATTCTATTATTTGTTCTTATAGCAATAGGAGCCTTTTCATAAACCTTCATAATTGTTTTAAAGTATGCAGACACTACCGCATCTCTTCCATCGCGTACATTGTAAAAACAATCATTCAGATATGAATCAGCGTTCCAATGAGTATGTATCACGGGCGCAAACCCAATTGGGAAAATATAATGATTCGGACGTGGTAGATTTAGATAATCTGCGAGCATCTCGTTAAACCAAGTAGTCCCAGATCGAGGATATCCACAGACAAAATGCATCGGAAATATATATCCGTATCATGACCCAATCCACATCGCGACTCGATGAGCTAAGCCTTCCAACAACCATTGCAATCTTCGCATTTTTTTAGTTCGATACAGCCAATGAATAATATTGCTTTTCATATAAATCAACCATATTTCTTATAGATAATCTGGAAACTAACGCTCTTGCCTGTAAAATTCGTTCTTCCCTGGCTTCCAGAGACTCTCCCAAAAAAAGTTGCAAATTCTCTGCAAGTTCCTCTGAATTGCGAGGATCAAAAAGCAATGCATTCTTCTTATGAGTCAACCAGTGACGATGAGGGGCTATATCGGATACAACCACAGGCAAATTAGCCGCCATAGCTTCAAAAACAACGTTGGGCATCCCTTCTCGAAGTGAAGGCAGTATCAAGGCATCACAAGCTTTCATTACACTATATACATTCCTCTGGTAACCTACAAATGAAATATAGTCAGAAATCCGAAGATAACTCGCTTTTTGCCGCAGTTTTTTTTGCTCAGGGCCTTTTCCACATATTAATAATTGAAAATTAATATCCTTATTCAAAATTGCTAAAGCATCTAACAACAAAGAAACATTTTTTGCAGAAATTAGTCGCCCGACAAATAAGAAGGTAGGCATTTTTGGATCCAAACCCCAATCTGACAACGATGCTTTTTGTGTAGCTCTTACCACATTCAAATCTACGCCGTTTGGTATGAATTCCCCGCCTTTTTTTCTATAAATATTACTGAACGGCCAGTTCATGCTTTCAACAGAGACATTGGATATTACTAAATCAGTCCATGAGTACAAACTCGCCTGAATAATTCGTCTAATACTACGTATGCGATAAACATTTCGATAACTTCCAATAACATACGAAACATTTAATAGCTTTGCAGGAAGAACGCTGGACCATGCTACTGCTGGGAGCCAACAATGGACGATATCAGGCTGCCAAATATCTATCAACTTTGAAACTTGTTTCCACCTAAAATCCAACCGATGCTTTCTTTTTATTTCAAATATTTCTATACCGGTATTGATAGCCTGAGAACCCGAATTATCCGCACAATGTTAATGATAATCTAAAACGCGCCCACTTTGGTCAAAAACGCGCATCGAAAGC
>CAZLNX010000429.1:0-4984 GCA_964560795.1 uncultured Anaerolineales bacterium
CACCTCAATCGAGATGGCTGATTACACTTTGAAGCTTTACAGTTCCCTGGAAGCTGAAACCGGTTTGGCAACCGGCTACAAAGATGTAGGCATGATTACTCTGGCCTCTACTCCAGAACGATTGGAGGAAATGCGCCGAATTTCTGCAAAAAATCGCTTCCATAACGTTGAAGTGGAGGAACTCTCCCCGAAGAAGATCAAGGAAATCTGGCCGCTGGCCTATACCGATGACCTCCTGGCCGGCTTTTATTCGCCTGGGGATGGGCGCGTCAATCCGATCGATGTCACTATGGCCTTAGCCAAAGGTGCTCGCATGAGCGGCGTCCAGATCTTCGAAGAAACCCCTGTAACCGGCTTCACCACTGAAAACCAACGTGTAACTGGGGTTATCACCGACAATGGTGAAATCCAGGCCGAGTACGTGGTCAACTGCGCCGGCATGTGGGCTGGAGAGATCGGGAAGCTGGCCGGCGTCAATGTGCCCTTGCAGCCCACCGAGCATTACTACCTGATCACAGAGCCAATTGACGGCATAGACCCCAAATTGCCTGTTTTGGTGGATGCCGATAAGTACGCTTATTACCGAGAAGAAGTGGGAGGTGTGTTGTTCGGCCTGTTCGAGCCTGAGGCTGCTCCCTGGGCCTTGGACGGCATCCCAAAGAATTTCACCTTCGGGGAAATCAACCCCGATTGGGATCGCATGATGCCCTACATCGAAGAAGCCATGAAACGCATCCCGGTGCTTGAAAATGCCGGTATCCACAAATTCTTCTGCGGCCCAGAGAGCTTCACGCCAGACAATGGCTTCCTAATGGGGTTGGCACCCGAGTTGGATAACTTCTTCGTTGCCGCCGGCTTCAACTCCCTGGGTATTCTCATGGGCGGTGGGGCCGGAAAAGTAATGGCCCAGTGGATCGTCGATGGCGTCTCGGATGTCGATATCACCGAGATCGACATTGCCCGCATGCTGCCATTCCAGAATACCCCCAAATATCGGCGAGACAGGGTCGTCGAAATACTCGGGTACATGTTCGATGTTGGTTATCCAAATAAACAGCTAAAAACTGCCCGCAATGCACGCCAATCCGCCTTCCATAGCAGAATGGCCGAGGCAGGTGCATATTTTGGCGTTTATGCTGGCATGGAATATCCGGACTGGTTCGCACCCGAAGGTGTTGAGCCGAAAGTCGAATACTCCTGGGGGCGCCAGAACTGGTTCGAGTACAGCGCTGAAGAACACCGCGCCACGCGCGAAAACGTCACCATGATGGATTATTCCGTCATGGGCAAAATCCTGGTACAGGGTCGCGATGCCGAAAAATATCTCAACCGCATCTGCGCCAATAATGTGGCTGTGCCGGTCGGTCGCTGTGTTTATACCCAATGGTGTAACGAAACTGGCACCATCGAGGCCGATGTAACAGTCACACGCCTGGCGGAAGACCAGTTCCTGGTACTCAGCGGAAATGCCACCATCCCCGCCGTAATGGCCTGGTTGAGACGACATATCCCTTCAGATGCGCATGCCATCATAACGAATATTTCTTCAGCCTACAGTGTGCTAAACATCCAGGGTCCGAAATCGCGTGAATTTTTGAGCAGCGTTACTCATGCGGACATGTCCAATGAAGCTTTCCCCTTCCTCACATCCCAAAAGATCGATATCGGCTATGCCCTGGTAAGGGCTATCCGCATCACGTATGTTGGTGAATTGGGCTGGGAGCTGTATATCCCTTCAGAGTTTTCACTGCACGTCTTTGACACCCTGCTGGAAGCAGGCGCAAATTTCGGGCTCAAACACATTGGGCTTCAGGCCCTGAACACCCTGCGGTTGGAAAAAGCTTACCGTGATTACGGCGGCGATATCGACAATACCGATACCCCATTGGAAGTTGGTCTCGGCTTTTTTGTGGATTTCGACAAACCTAGTGGGTTCATTGGTCGAGAGGCGCTGCTAAACCTGAAAGAAACAGGGTATCGCTATCGCATGCCACAGTTCTTACTCGATGATCCTGAACCGATGATGTATTACGGCGAGATCATATACCGGGATGGGGTGCCTGTTGGAAATATCATGTCTGGCGGTTTTGCACATACATTAGGCGCATCGGTAGGGGTCGGCCCGGTAGAAAGAGAAGGAGAACCCGTAAGCGTTGATTTCATCAAAAGCGGCACATATGAAATCGACATCGCCGGTGTACGCTACCCGGCCAAAGCATCTCTAAGACCAATGTATGACCCTAAACTCCTCCGGGTAAAAAGCTGATACCTGTTTTTCGTTGAGAAATCATCGAAAACAATAAACCTGATGTGCAAGCATTTTGTATTATCGTGTCATCCTGAGCGTGCCGAAGGCAGGCCTATGGCCAGCGAAGGATCTGGAACATCAGCATATCAGATTCTTCGCTCCGCTCAGAATGACAAATCCTTTTTACGAGCACATCGGATTAATTCGATAAATATCTTCGCTCTAGCCAACGTCCCCGTCGGCGAGGACGCCGACTTGAGCGGGTTCTAAATGGACTTCCCGAGAAAACCACTAAAAATCTTTGAAAGGATAAACATGTCAGCTGAAGAGAAAAAACATCTAATAGATCAACTAACTGAGACACACCATGCAACCCACAAATTGCTTGACAACGTCGATCTAGAAATGATTGTATACACGGATACGGGATGGCGGATTAGAGACATCCTTGGGCACATAGCAACCTGGGATCATGAGGTGGCGAAATCTCTGCGCGCATATCGTGAAGGTTCCGAATACATCATCCCTGATCTTGACGAGGAAGAGGTTGAATATAACAGCAAGGCCGTTGAAGAACAGCGTACCCTATCGAATCAACAGATCGTAGCTGAATTGGAAAAATCAAATCATGCTCTTCTTCAAGCTCTTCAGGATATACCAGATGATCAATTTCCTGGCGATTTTCTCTATCCCTGGGACGAAGAACGCGGCAGCATTGCCACCCTGGTTGAATACATGATCGAACACAGTGATGAGCATCGTGAAGAAATCATCAAAGCTCTGCAGGGAAATTAAGATTTTCGAACATATCCCCCATAAGGAATAACATCTATGGTTGAAAATATACGCCAACTTGGAACCGTTAAGCTGGTCCAGGTACAGCCTTCCGGATTGATCATCGAAACACCATCGGGCTACTTTTATGATGTCACTCGGCGCGTTGAAGTTGATCGCTTGATCATCAACTCTTTGGGCATTGAAGCGATCACTCCAAATGGTGAGCATGTGCTCGATATCCACCATATCAATCATCCGGATAAAGCCTATGATGATGACGATCTGGTATCGTTTGGCTTCACATCCCACTACGAGGCGATGAGAGAACGATTCGGGGAGCATATGGTCGACGGCAGCGCCGGTGAAAACATCATTATCGAGTATGAAGACGAAGTTTGGCTAGATGGTATGGGAGGGCAAATCGCCATCGAGAGCGCCAACACCGGACATCGGACTCTCTTGGATGTGCTTAGTTTCGCTCCCCCTTGCGAGGAGTTCAGCCATTTCGTCGCCCAAAGCCAACACGAACGTCTACCCGCAGCAGAGCTGAAATCTATCCTGCAGTTCTTGAACAATGGTCGGCGCGGCTTTTTGCTGATACTGAGCGAAGGGCAAGAAGAAGCCACCGTCAAACCGGGGGATCGCGTATTTGTCGTGCGAGAGCGGGAATAGCATGAATATCAATTTGGTACTGAAAAATGCTGCCATCTATACCGTAGATGAAGATCGCAGTTGGTCTCAGGCCATTGCAATCGCTGATGGAAGAATAATCTGTGTCGGTTCGGATTCAGAAATCGAGAAGTATATCGAACCAAATACACAAGTGATCGATCTGAATGGAAAGATGGTGCTGCCTGCCTTTGTGGACAGCCACATGCATCCAGCCCAGAGCGCCCATGTGTATCAATTTGGCCTGAGTCTTTTCGATGTAACTGGGATTGACCTGATCCAGGCCTATCTCGATACCATCCGTGATTTTGTAAGGAAACACCCTGATGCTCCCTGGATCGTGGGCGGCGGCTATTCACG
Organism: uncultured Anaerolineales bacterium; assembly: GCA_964560795.1. Classification (GTDB taxonomy): domain Bacteria; phylum Chloroflexota; class Anaerolineae; order Anaerolineales; family UBA11858; genus NIOZ-UU35. The sequence continues at coordinate 4,055 of CAZLNX010000429.1, forward strand.
CTCCGCATTTGATAAAGTTGGCCCGCGTAAAGAATGGCTCGACGAAATCGAGCCCCAACGTCCGATTGCGATCACATCCACCGACGGCCACTCGATGTGGGTCAACTCGAAAGCTTTAGAAATCGCCGAGGTCACAAAGAGTACCCCCCAACCTGAAGAAGGCGTGATCAAGCATGACCCCGAAACTGGTGAGCCATCGGGATTACTCCAAGAACCAGGGGCGATGAACCTGGTCGCCCAGCATATACCAGACCCTCCAAAGGAGCATATGAAAGAGTCGCTGCTTTGGTTGCAGGAATTTCTCAATGCTAAGGGAATCACAACCGTCCACGAGGCCATGTTAGGGCTCGATGAGCGACACATCTATGAAGCTTATGATGAACTCGCTCAAGAAGGAAAGTTAACCGTACGATACCGAGCCTCGTGGAATATGTCCCCTGATGGCGATGTCTTTGAACAAATCAAGCTCGGCAAAACCCTGGCTGAAAAATTCACCCATCCACATTTCAAGGCTCATTCTTTTAAATTTTTCGCCGATCATGTCACTGAAGAAGAGACCGGTTTTCTCCTGGAGCCGTATGCTCACCGTGATGATGATTGGTACGGCATCAAGGTCTGGGATGACAAAATTCTCCAGGATGCGTTTTCTCGAATAGATTCTGATGGATACCAGATCCACGTGCATGTTATTGGGGATGCTGCTGCGCAGTACACTCTTGATGCCCTTGAATACGCACAAGATGCAAACGGGAAACGGGATGCACGACACTCTTTCGCCCACCTGCAAATGGCGCGCCAAGAAGATATCCAGCGCATAGCTGAACTCGATGTCAGCGTCCATCCCAGCCCTTACTGGATGATCATCGATGACTATTTCTGGAAATTGAATTTACCCTATCTGGGCCGCGAACGCGCCTTGTACCAGCAGTA
>CAZLNX010000430.1:0-4952 GCA_964560795.1 uncultured Anaerolineales bacterium
TGACTAGGCTTTTTGCTTGCTGTCACTCTTCAGTTGTCAAGGTTCTATGTCGTTTGACAAGAGTTGAGTATATCAACGCTTATCTAACTTGTCAAGGGCTCCTGAGACACAAAAATAATACCGACATCCTTTCTCTTGATATCGGCACTTTTGGAGCGCCTATTCACTTTTTAGCGATCTGCTGTTTTAAGCTAGATCTGGTGTTTCGAACAACGGTGGGAAATTATACAGATAAAAAAATGGTTGTCAAGGGTTTTTTCAAAGAATTTTGCAAATTCGTTGAAATTGGTGCCTTTTTGCCCGATTTTGGGCCTTAATCCATGTGTTGCCGCCCAGCTAACGCCCTTAAAAGTGTGTTTTGATCAGCATATTCCAAATCGCCTCCCATCGGTAAACCGCGCGCTAAACGCGTAATTTCCACATCTAAATTTTCTAACTGTCTTCGCAAAAACATCGCCGTGGAATCCCCCTCCATGCTGGGATTGGTGGCCAAGATGATCTCGCGCACATCACCACTACCCAAACGCGTCATCAATTCACGAATCTTCAAATCTTCCGGGCCTACTCCCTCAATGGGCGACAAGGCACCATGCAAAACATGATAAACCCCTAGGTATCCCCCTGTTCTTTCTAGCGCCAAGACATCCAGAGGTTCCTCGACGATGCATAAAGTGCTGTGATCTCGCTCATCATCTGCACAAACGCTGCACTCCGCGCGCCCAGCCTCGGTAATATTGAAACAAGTTTGGCAAAAGGCTGTTCCCGATTTCAACTCATCTAATGCTTGCGCCAAATCCAGTGAAAAATTCTCCGGTGCGCGCAATAAGTAAAACGTCAACCGAGAAGCCGTTTTAGGGCCGACACCTGGCAAGCGGGAAAAAGCTTCAATCAAGTTCTGAATAGGGGCAGGGAGAGACATAATCCAAAAACATCAACCCAAGGATATTTAGAACGGCAGACCACCAGTCAGGGGCCCTAAACGTTCAGATGCCAATTCTTGTGATTTCTCCAAAGCGCTGTTAACTGCGGAAAGGATTAGATCTTGCAGCATCTCTACGTCCGCGTCTTCGAGGATATCCGGATCAATTTCGATCGCTTCAAATTTCTGATCGCCCGTCACAGTTGCCTTGATAACACCGCCACCTGCCGTAACAGTAATCGTTTCTTCAGCCAGCGCATCTTGGGCAGACAACAACTGCTCTTGCAATTGCTGAATTTGTTTCATCATGCCAGCCCCTCCCATTGGGGGTCTGGATCCTTTTCGTTTCGCCATAAATACCTCCGTTCGTTATTTCTTGTTACTGTATATCGACAATCTTCCCGCCCAGATCACGCAACGCTGTAGCCACCATGCCATCCTGATCAATATCGGGTGGTAACTCACCTCCCTGAGCAACAATGCACAGCACAGGCATGGTTTCTCCGATCACGTGCTCCATAGCCTGCAGAAAGACATCGACGTTATCTTCTGACTCCATTTTCGATTTGGCAAATTCACCGTTGAATCCCAGCACCAACGCGTTCCCTTTGACACCTAGCGGACGGCACGAATTGAGCAAGGCCTGCGTTTGGGGATTTTTTTCTCGAACGATTTTTAGGATTTGATCCCAATTCTTGGCCACGCTTTGGGGAAGAGAATCGGTTACGGGTGTGGATTCTGCGGATGCCGGTTTGGGCGCATCCACTTTGGATGCGGTAGCCGGTTTGGGCTCTGCTACCACCTTGGCAGGAGGCTGCGATTCCACCTTTGGGGTGGTCGGCGGTTTTGGAGCAGGTTCCGCTTCCATCGGCAATATTGATATATCAAGCGATTCAACGAATGCCATCTCCAACGGAAGGGCTGGCTGCCAGGCGTTACGTCCCTCGGTCGCCGCGTGGTTAAAATTTCGAATTATTGCCAGCAATTCTGGCACCTGGAAAGCCTGGGCATGCTCTGCCATTTGGGCGCGCATTTCCGAGGTAACATCAACCTGATCTGCATTGCCCATGCGCACAAGCAGCAAGTTGCGTAGATAATTCACGATCTGTCGGGCAAATTGACGCGGGTCGCTGCCCGCATCCAAGGTTCGGTGGATATGATCCAAACCCGTTGCAGAATCTTTGGCTTGCAATGCATCAACGATCTGCAGCACAGCCTCGCTAGTTGCAGTCCCTAACACGGATTGCGCCATCTCCAAGGTGATCTCCTGAGATGTGGCCGCCAACTGATCAAGGAGCGAAATAGCATCCCGCAAACTGCCCGTAGCCTGCCGAGCAATGAGCGATAATGCTTCCGTATCGATGATTAAATCTTCTATCAGTGAGACTTCTTTCAAATGAGCGACGATATCATTAACCGGGATACCGCGGAACTCGTGCCGCTGACAGCGCGAGAGCACCGTGGCTGGGATTTTATGAATCTCTGTTGTCGCTAAAACGAAGATGGCATGCCCAGGTGGTTCTTCTAAAGTTTTCAGCAAGGCATTGAAAGCCGCGGTTGAAAGCATGTGCACTTCGTCAATAATATAAACTTTATAGCGTGCCTGATTGGGAGAGAAATTGATCTTGTCGCGCAGATCGCGCACATCATCGACGCTGGTGTTCGAGGCCGCGTCAATCTCAATAAGATCAAGGAAACGCCCCTCATTGACCGATTCACAATGCTCACATTGGTTACACGGACGTTCTGTTCGTTCTTCAGCCAGACAGTTTACAGCCTTGGCCAGCAAACGAGCGGAACTCGTTTTTCCAGTACCCCGTGGACCAGCAAACAAAAACGCATGAGCAACTCGTTCTGCGATCACAGCATTTCGCAGGGTCGTGACAATGTGCTCCTGTCCAACAACTTGATCCCATGTTTGGGGTCGCCATTTTCGATAATATGCTTGAGTCATGATTTCGTAGCCAGTACACTAGTGCGATTGTTTATAGTGATGCACTCTCGTGCATCAAGAAAAATTACGGGCACTATCGTGCCCCGCTGTGCGTGCCTATCAGGCACTACAAACGTAGCAAAAGTGTAACATGAGGGGAGATGATGGGTCAATCAGCAGCGCTCGTTATTCGCTCGATCTCCCCATCCATGTTGATTTGCCGACGCTGAAACTGCTCTGAGGGAACTTCCAAATTGTAGTTAAAGATACGTTTATTGAGGTCGGCAATCTTCGTTCGAAAATCATTTTGGGCGCGATCCCATTCACTCTTGATGAAGGTACTTGCCCCGCCCCGGGCTAAAGCAATTTCACGCCAATCCCAAGCGCGTTTCAAATTTTGGCAGGCGGTCTCAAATTCAGTTTCGATTTGCTGGCGTTTTTCGATCCACGGTAAGGTGTGCCCGCTAGAGCGGATGGCTTTGAATGCCAAACTCCAAGCTGGATCTTCATGAGGGTTGACCGTCAGGTCAAGTGGCTCCCCTTTCCCAGGTAAATTCTCAAACTGGCCATCATTAATGGCCTGGCGAATTTGTTCATCAAGGGAGCGTTCGAATTTTTTCATAACGATCAGGGTATTTGAAACGTTGCCTGAACTTGACCGGCAGCATCGTATAGCTCCACGATTTCCCCTGCACTCCACACAGATTCCGATAAGCCCCAGTAAAGCTCAAGCGGGTTATCGGATCCAACACGCGTGTTGATCACAATCTGTCCATTCTCATACAGCGTAGCCTGCGGAAAGGTGTAGACATTTCCATCTTCATCACGAAGCTGCCAACCAGCCAGCGCTTGCTTACCGCCGCCGGCCTCACCTAAAACCAGTCGTTCAGTATCAATATCTCCCACACCGATCACGGAGACAATCTCTATCTGACCATCGTTAGGACTGGCAACCTGTTCGGAGGGAGAACTCGGTGGCGGATCCTCGGAGGCAGTGCCTTGCTCGGGAACATAGACCACCTGCCCCGCGGCAAGAGAGTCCGGATCTGTCATGCCGTTAATCTCCAACAATTCTTCAACTGTGACATCATACTCCAAGGCAATATCTCCCAAAGTCTCCCCTGAACGGACCTGGTGCGCCTGCAACGCAACGGTTGGCTTAACAGTCGGTTCAATTGATTGGGCAATTTCTGTGGGGGCAGATGTAGGCATAACAATTTCAGCAGTGGTGCGATCAAAGGCATCGCGCTGGGCGCGATCCCATACTGTCATCACGATTATGGTTGTAACTGCTGAAACAATTACATTGATTAGCAAATATAAAGTTAAACGTTTCCACTGCATATGGCAACCTGCCTAGAGATTTGAATGCTATTGACTGCGTTTTAGCCTGCTACTACAATCAGTGCCATTTCCAATAAACATACGCTCTATATTATAAAGCACTTCATTATGCCATATATCATCGACGGACATAATTTGATCCCAAAAATTCCTGGGTTGAGTTTAGCAAGTATTGATGACGAAATTCAGCTTATCAAACGGTTGCAAGTTTTCAACCAAAAGACTGGCAAGAAGATCGATGTTTACTTCGATAATGCACCACAAGGAAGCAGCCGTACGCAACGGTTTGGGTCTGTTACAGCTCATTTCGTATGCCAGGGAAGCTCCGCAGATGCTGCTATTGGGAAGCGACTTGAAAATCTTGGGCGTGAGGCGAGCACCTGGACAGTAGTTAGTTCTGATCGACAAATACAAGCCGCGGCGCGCTCTGTTCACGCCAGAGTGATCAAATCTGAAGATTTTGCGTCCGAATTATTGCACCAAATCAACGATGATGGTGGTGATTCAGGATTGAAGGATGAAATTAATCTCAGCACAGAAGAAGTAGATGAGTGGCTTAAACTGTTCAACAGAAGCGATGAATGAAGTATAAATTTGTTCACTCCAGAGAGATCGTGATTGCCTGCACAAATTGACCTAACTTTATCCTAAAAATCTAATGAATTTTTAATGCAAATAAGATCAAAATGGTGTAATATATGGGCGTTGGTACCTGCCTCTCCTTTTATTGGTATCTTGCAGGTGTCAAACCACCAT
>CAZLNX010000431.1:0-4945 GCA_964560795.1 uncultured Anaerolineales bacterium
TTGTGTTTGTTTTTCGTTAGCCCTTTATTTGATTTTCATGGCTTGGTAGTTACTTGAATTCAGAATATTAATATGGTTATTTCCATTAGCTTTTCTGATTCATGAACTGGAAGAATGGAATATCGTGAGCTGGTACAAAAAACACTTTCGGGAATTTCCTGAAAATAAAACAAATACAAGTACCCGTTTTTTCTTAATATTTATTAGTGTCATTTGTTTTATCTGGACGGGACTTGCATCTTTATCACAAGATAATGGGATAGCAGCAATTATTTTGTTGCCATTTATTGTGATAGTAATACAAAATGTAATTCAACACATATATTGGAATTACCTTTTTAGAGAATATGCACCGGGGATAATTTCAAGCGTTTTTCTTCTATTGCCCATATCGATTGTAATTGTTATAAAAGCTTATATAGAAGGATTTTTACCACTATGGTACTTGTTGTTGCTTTTGGTCTTAATGGTTCCAGGGATCATTCAAACAATAAAAGCTAAAGATACATTAGCGCCATCTTTCCAAAAGATTAATGAATTCAGCAATAAAGCAATAAGAATTATTGATCGTTTCTGGTTACGCCGCGGAGCGTCGTAACTCCATGAAAATGCTAAGCGTTCAAACATACATTCATGACGCAACTACCACGACGCTGAGCGATGGAACAAGCAGAACCAATGAAAAGACAATCTCTCAACTTCGAAGGGCCTCGCCAAGTAGTTGTACGCCAGGAAGAAATTCCAGCGCTTCTGCCAGGCGAGGTTCTGGTGAAAAGCATTCTATCGGCGATCAGCCCTGGCACGGAAACCCTCATCTACCGCGATCAAGCCCCTAAGGGTTTAGCAGCCGACTCCACCATCGCAGCCCTGGAAGGTGAATTCAACTATCCCTTCAAGTATGGATACTCCGTAGTAGGCGAGGTCATCGAAGCAAGCCCTGAAGTTGAGCCTGATTGGCTTGGCCGTAGAGTTTTCGCTTTCAACCCCCACGAGAGTCACTTCAGCGCCCAAACAAAGAGCTTACAACGAATTCCAGATTCTATTCCTCTTGAAGATGCGGTGTTCCTACCCAACATGGAAACAGCTATCAACTTCGTCATGGATGGTAAACCAATCATCGGCGAACGGGTAGCCATCTTCGGCCAAGGGACCGTCGGGCTGCTGACAACGTCACTTTTGTCTGAGTTCCCATTGGAAGAGTTGATCACCTTTGATAATTTCGACTTACGCCGCAGTGCATCGCTTACAGCGGGAGCCAATCAGTCATTCCATCCCCAAACGCTTGTTGATACTATTCAGCGTTGGAGCAAAAACACTGCCCCAGGCGCCGACCTGCTCTACGAGCTCAGCGGTTCTTCCAAAGCACTCAACCAGGCTATCCGCTTGGCAGGTTTCGAGAGTCGCATCATCATCGGTTCCTGGTATGGGGAGAAGAAATCTCTAATCGAGTTGGGTCAAGAATTTCATCGCAACCGAATTCAATTGATCAGCAGCCAGGTCAGCACCATCGCGGCCGAATTTGGTGGTCGCTGGGACAAAACCCGGCGATTTGATCTGGCTTGGAAGAAAATCAAAACGATTCGACCCTCCAAATTTATTACGCATCGCTTCCCCCTTGAGCGTGCGGCTGTAGCCTATCATCTACTTGATGAGAATCCTCAAGATGTCATTCAAGTAATCTTTGAGTATCCCGAATGATATAATTAGAGCGATATAGTCCTAATTTATTGGTACAGGAGAAAGAAGGATGAACGAGATCTTACACGCCCCCGGGTTTCTAGGCACCAATGCCAACTTCGCCGCCGATGCAACGCTGTTGATCATGCTGACAACGGCTATTCTATTCAGCATCGGTTTTTATCTTGCTCGCAAAGAAAACTTCGCCGCCCACAAATGGGTTCAGACCCTGGGTGCTGCGATCAACCTGATCATGGTTCTATGGCTGATGGTACTGCCTTTCCGTGATTTTATTGTCCGTGATCAGGGTGGTCCGCGCGAAGGCATCTTCTACATCGTAACCGCACTGCACGCCATCACAGGACTCTCTGCTACGGTTTTTGGCTTATTTGTCGTTTTGCGCGGGCACAAACTGATGCCCAAATTTCTGAGATTCAACAACTACAAGCCCTATATGCGTTGGGCGTATGGGTTGTACATCGCCGCAACAACACTGGGAATCTTTGTTTATTTTGTTTGGTTCGTTGTTACCATCATTCCACCTACGTATGGGTGATGAAATGTGATGGGGTTCGAAGGCGAATACTGCAAGAAGATGCACCCTTCGATATGCTATTGATATGAGCAAAGGAGAGGCCATGTACACAGTCGCTGTCAAGCGAGACTTTGTCGCCCAGCACTACCTGACCGGTGGGGATTGGGGTGCGGAGAACGATCTGCATTCGCACCACTACTATCTGGAAGTGCAACTCCATGGAGAGAATCTCGACCAGCACGGTTATCTGGTTGACATCGTCGATATTGAATCCAACCTGGATAATCTGGTCGATGAATATCGTGATAAAACGCTAAACCAGCTATCCGCGTTCCAGGGGCTGAACCCGTCTATCGAACATTTCTCCCGCATCCTGTGCCAAACATTAGCGCAGCGCATAATGGCCGATACTCTCAGCGCTATCACCGTCCAGCTTTGGGAGAACGAAATCGCCTGGGCCTCATTCCGAATGGATATTTAGTTGAAGATTGGTTTCCTGATTTACGGCAGCCTGGACATGGTCACCGGGGGATACATCTACGACAAATACCTGGTCGATTATTTGAAGTCGCAAGGGGATCAGGTTGAGGTTATCTCGCTGCCCTGGCGGAATTACCCACGTCATTTGTTTGATAATTTTTCTAAAAAACTACAGGCCCAACTTCTCAACCTCGAAGTGGATCTACTCATTCAAGATGAGCTTTGCCATCCGTCTTTGTTCATAATAAATCAGTGGCTAAAACCCAGAGTCAAATATCCAGTTTATTCACTTGTTCATCACTTGCGCGCCAGCGAGGTTCACCCCTCATGGATCCAATGGTTCTATAAGTTTGTTGAGAAGGAATATTTATCTTTCATTGATGGCTTCATCTTCAACAGCAACACCACTCTGGGGGTCGTGCAAGAATTCATCCCTGACTTACCTCCTCATGTCGTCGCTTACCCAGGCGGCGGCCGCCTGGGACATCCCGTCAACAAGGCGCATATCAAACAACGCGCTTCGCAGAAAGGTCCCCTGAGAGTGGTTTTTCTGGGGAGCATCTCACCTCGCAAACAACCCCATGTACTCATCCAGGCTATTGCAAAGTTGCCCCCTGGCATGGTTGAAGTAACCCTGGTCGGGAGTATGACTGCCGATAGCCGGTATTCTCACAGTGTCCGCAAGATGGTCAACGATCTCCCAGTAGCATTACTTGACACGCTCAACGCCGAGGAGCTCAGATCATTACTTAGCCAACAGGATATCCTCGTGGTGCCCTCTACCTATGAAGGCTTCGGTATTGTCTACCTGGAAGGAATGGGATTCGGTCTGCCAGCCATCGCCACTACCCAGGGCGCGGCATGCGAAACTATCCGCCATGGGGATAATGGCTATTTAATCGAACCAGGCGATGCCGATTCGTTGGCCGCGTATCTCACCGACCTGGCAATGGACCGAAGCAAGCTGACGCAAATGAGTATGGCTGCATTAGAGACCCACAAAACCGGACCAACCTGGCTGGGCATGGGACAAATCGTGTACAAATTCATGCATCAATTTTGAGCTAGATTATGACTATATTATGAGCCAAGATTTTTTGAGTGCCTATTTACGTGTCAAAAAAACCGTGGATGACAGGGCAATAAATCTACGAGTTTGGAACCAACTCAAAGATATGCTCCAAATGATCGACAGCGAGCAGCCTCTGCGCGTGCTCGAGATTGGCGGCGGCATCGGCACAATGTTGACACGCATGCTCGATGATGATCTCTTGCCAAACTGCGATTATTGTCTTCTGGATATCAACGAAGTCAACCTTCGAAAATCACCCACGTACCTAGCCAAGTGGGCGGGCGAGAGAAACTATCAATTCGATAAGCAAGGCAGGGATAGATTTCAAATCAAGTCATCAGAGCGAGTGATCAACCTTGAAATCGCCGCCGCAGATGTTTTCCAATTCATCGAGGCGCGAGATGAGAAATGGGATCTTTTGATCGCGCACGCTGTGATGGACATCTTTGATCCCTCGGAGGCGGTACCGCGTTTGAAAGCGGCTCTCAACCCAGAGGGATTGGCATACCTAACCATCAACTATGATGGGCTGACCATCTTCGAGCCACAGATCGATCCACCATTTGAAGAAAAGCTTCTTCGTCTCTATAATCAATCGATGGATGAACGCCTTATCGACGGCAAACCCTCGGGGGATAGTCAAACAGGCCGGCATCTTTTCGCACATCTTAAAGAAAGTGGATTTGAAATCCTGGCAGTCGGGAGTTCAGATTGGGTCGTGTTCCCAAGGGTAGATAAATACCCCCACCATGAAGCCGACTTTCTGGACATTCTCATCGACACAATCTACAACGAGCTAAATGGTCACCCAGAGATCGATATGGGCGAATTAGAAGGGTGGACAGCAGAACGAAAAAACCAGATCAAACGCGGTGATCTGGTTTGTATCGTTCATCAGCTTGATTTCTTGGGGCAAATTCCAAGATAAATTCCAACTTTTACTCTTATCGATTCATCTTTATCGATAGTTTATGTTCAGACATCAGCTTATCAGCATGCTCAAGGAGGATGTCAATGTCTTCTGCATCATCAGGGTAAAGCGCATCTCCAACGCTGATGCTTATTTCCGTCAGGCGACTCTTTATGGTCATAGGCTGCTTGAATGCGTTAATCACTTTGGATATGGCTGGTATACTGATCAAAAATAGGTTTTGTGAGAAACGGATAGTCGGGTAGACTTG
>CAZLNX010000432.1:0-4869 GCA_964560795.1 uncultured Anaerolineales bacterium
GAACTCAACTTTACTACATTAAGCCCTACTTACTTATTTTTGGCGAAGGTATTGCCCTAATCTAGATCATTTAATTCACCAAAGACATCAGCGAATTCTCGGAGAATGTGCTCCGGCTCAACGAGCCTAACACCACGCACATGCTCTTCAATCAAATCAGTAGCTTCGGCAAGTTGTTTATTTGCTGCTAAACACAAAGCAAAATCTAGGGCAAATCGGGCACGCTTTTGAGGATCGTAATCCATAGCAACCATCTGCCAGGCCTCTTTTGCGACATTCTTGGCATCTCCATGAACACTTCCAGTTCGGAGCGCACGCGCATAAACACGCAAAGCCTGGGCTTCAATATCGCGGCGTTTCAACTTGCCTGCCTGCTCAATAGCAGAAATAGCAGTTTCCACAGCCGCGTCGATATCACCTTGTGCAATTAAGCATTCCGATTTCTTCCATAAAACTTCACCAAGCAAATCTCCGAAAAGGTGTATGTTGCTCAAATTTTCACCTTCGGCCAGAACGGCAGAAGCTTCCTTCAACTCGTCTGCGATGATCAAGGCATAACCCTTATTGGCAATTGCCTGGACCATCGTACGAGTCAAATCAGACAATCGCGCATAATGGATCGATTTTTCCAGATGAAAAATTGCTTCGCTTGGTTTACCTTGCGAAATCTTTAATTGACCCAAGTTGTTCCGAGTTATCGATTTTCCTTCTATATCCCCCAGTGATTCATTTAATTCAAGAGCTAACAAAAAATAATTATTTGCGGATTCAAAGTCCTGCATAGAAACTGACAAAATCCCCAAATTGGAATAAGTATCACTAGCCCCATCTCGAAATCCATTGGCCTGATAAATCGCCAAGCCGCGCTCTGCCAGCATTATGGCTTCTTCAACATTCCTCTCACGATACATGATACCAGCCAACAAGTTACATAATCTGGCAGCACTGGCGGGGTATCGATCCTGATCTAAGCTATCCAGCGACTTGACAGCTTGCTTTTTCGCATCCATGTTTCGATGCATATCGAAATATAATCTAGCCAGCCCAATTTCGATTTCAGTAATCTCTTCCTCTTTTGAAACGAGTTTCGTACCGCTAAATTTTGTTTTATGGCTCTCACCATTATGAGCGAATTCATAAGCCTGCTGGTGGTGGTCAAGCGCCAAATCCATATCCCCTTGCATGTGTCGTGAAGTGCCCAAGCGCCGTAAGCAAGCAGCTTGCAAAGATGCGGGCAATTCTTCTGCGCCATCCAAAAGTTTTTGAATAGATTCTACAGCCTTCGATGGTTCACCAAGTCGCAGATGGACGTCAGCCAATCCCAGTAGAACTCTAATCATCATCCGAGATTTAGGTTGATATCGTTGATCAAGAATTGATTCGGCTTTGCGGAAAAATCTGCGGCTTTCCTCAAGTGCATGTCGTCGAGCACATTTCTCTGCCGCTCGAATGGCATAGTAAAGACTCTTGTCTAGTAAACCACTATTTTCGAAGTGATGAGCCAGGATTTCCAAATTTTCTTCATGATACTCGGGATACAAGAACTCAATTGCCTCGCCTGCACGCTGGTGAAGCAACTGCATCTTCGATCTCACGAGAGTGGAATAAATCGTCTCACGCGTAAGAGTATGGTTAAAGTGATATTGAGATGGATTTCCGATCTCGGATTTTTGGAGCCAGCCCTTTTTGGATAATTCTGTCAATCGCTGCCCATATGAACTCTCTGAAATCATATATTTCAGGGTAATTCGATCGAAAACTTCCCCTAGCAATGCTGCAGCCTGCAGGACATGCAACGATTCAGCATCAAGCCGATTGAGACGCCTTAACAACACTTCACGATACGTTGTTGGCATTTGTCCAAACGTTGAATTCAAGGAGTTTGCCAGCATCCATGTATTATTAATTTTCTGTAACCATCGCTGCTCGACCAAAAACCTGGTAGCTTCTTCAATCGAGAGAGGATGACCTATGAATGGCTCAAATACGGCTTCTAAACCATCCGGAAGAACATCACTTTCAAGTAAATCCCTGATCATATCCAGGCTTTCTTGTTTACCTAGTTCAGAGAAGTTAATATAAAGATAATCTTCCTGGAAAACTTTTTCGACCTTTTTGACAAAAACACGATGCGGGCCAGGCATTTCAGATCTCGATATCAGGACTATTGAAATCGGCGTCTCATCGATGATTGAAATCAAGAAATCGAGTAAATCTAACGAACTCAAGTCAATAAAATGAACATCTTCGAATACCAGTATCAATGGTTGTTGATCAGCGAGCTTGATTAAAAACTCTCTGACACAAGCAAAGATCTCTTTGTTTACCGCATCTGGAGACAAATTACTCAATAATACCTCGTCAGTCTCATCGGGAGGGCGCATGCCTAATATACTTTTCAGGCGCAAATATTCGGGATTCTCTGGAAGAAATACATTTTCAAGGATCTCAATCAACGGCCAGAAACTAATATTCGAACGAAATGCCTCACACTTGCTGTTTAAGAACATGTATTTTTTCCCCAGGGATCTTTTGACTTCCTTCAAGAGTCTCGTTTTCCCCATACCTGCTTCTGCTTCGATATATGTGATCGATCCTCTACTTGTAAGCTTTGCGCGAATAATTTTTTCGCAAATGGTCTCTAATTCGCTAGCGCGGCCAATCAGCTGTGAGCTCGATTGTGGAAGGTCATACTCATACACCGCTCTAGATGTCGCCTCCCCAAGCGAATAAACTTGTTGGGAAATTCTGCGGTCCTCATGGTGGGGAAATAATTCCAGCTCGAAGGAATCATGTAGGTTGGCAGGAATCTCTCCCGTGAGGAGCACCTGGAAATCTGTCGCTATTTCTGCCAATACATCCGCTTGTCTACCAAGTTGAGAGACATTGGAAAATAATTCTGCCTGCTCTTGTTTGCAAATCAGTTCATTGACCTCCCCAATGGCGATTCCAATTTTCATCCGCAGTTCTAGTCCATAGTTTCGTCGCAGAGATCTATTCAGGCGGATGCAGGACATAATGGTTGATTGGGCGATTTCAACGGATTTCATTGCCATACGATCAATCGCCTGGGGATATATATTCAATAAGATTAATGAGATACCGGAAGGTATGGCAGTAAGGAAGACATTTTGGTTTTCAGCGATCCTCTTCAGTTCATCCGTTATGGCTCTTTTCGCTGCCAATACTTGTTCAAGTTGTTCATCCGCCAAGCTTGGCAACAGTATGTGGATATCAACCAAGACAATCGGATAAATCCATGCCTCATCTAATTGTTCCTGACCCACTGTTTGGTCAGCCATGATCCGAAAAATACTCTCTTCCGCGCGCACAATATCGTTTTTTGCATCCAATTGCTGGAAGGAATCCAAAGCAAATTCCAAATCGTCAAGAATTTCATCCAAAAGTATTATCTCCTCATCTTGAGCTAGATATACTTCGACTTTATCAAGTATCAAGCATGCCTCTTCATAACGGTTGCCAATACCTTTCATAAGACCTTTTGCCACAAGGTTTTCTTGACAGGCATCTTGATATTCACCCCGCGCGCAAGAAATTTTGGCCTTTACTCGAAATGCTTCAACTTTGAATTCATTAGATGTAGAATGATGTACCAATTCCAAAGAATTCTCGATTAAACTCTCGGCCTCCGAAATCATTCCACTTTCCAAATGACCTTCTGCTAAATAGGCATAAGCTAGTGCACTCCATTCATCATTGCTCTGATCTTGAGCCTTGTCTAGGCCTATTTCAAAATCACTTATTGCCCTCATTAAATTCTCAGAACGTAAAAACGCTTGCCCACGAGTCAAATAAATTCCACTAATCATAGATAATGGGAATTCATGTCCAGGCAAAATTTCGATAGCCGCATTCATGCAATCCATTGCATCATTAAATAAGCCTTTATCCAACATCAACAAGCCTAAATTCATCCAACTCCCCGCCAGGTTATAATAGTCACCAACCTCCTGTTGAACGTAAATCGCCTGCCTTAGCATTTGTTCGGCCAATATCCATTGACCAATTTGATGATAAAAATAGCCCAAAGTTGTCTGCGATGATGCCGCCCCCCAAATATCGCCCAGTTGCTCTCTAATTTTTAATGAATTCTCGGCCATCGAAATTGCTTCTTTTATTTGTCCCATCTTGAAGCATAATGAAGCCAGAAGCTTATATGCATTTCCTTCTGCGTCCAGTTTCCCAGCTTGGGTTGCCAAATGCAAAGCTGATTTCGCCCTAGGCAGAGCTTTGTCAAAATCTCCCTCACTGAAATATATCCAGCCAATTTCTCGTTCAATATCTGCAATCTGATATGAATGGTTTTGATTGGATTCCCTTTCTAAACCATTAGCTGCTAACTCAAAATATTTTAATGACTCACTGAGATCACCAATATTGTAATAGGCTAAACCAAGTTGAAAATAAATGTCCCAACCTCGATGACCAATTTGATTGCTTAAATCAATTTTTGAGAGATCTAGCTGCTCTATTACTGCTTGCGATTCCCCCATCTGATTGAGCACTTCACTCAAACCAATGGTAGCATCAAGAAATTCTCCATACATAATCTCTCTATCAACAATGTCGATAACCTGGGTAAAATATGAGATCGCTTCTTCATTGGCATATCTTTCAACAGCTTGTTTGGCGGCACATAATAAATATGAAGTTGCATTTTCCGAATCACAAATTGAAAGATGATGGCTAATCACTGCATTTGAATCAACAAAATATTCTTCCGCAATTTCAATTAAGGTATCTGCAATTCGTTGATGAAGTTGTCGACGATCCTCGATTAGTATTGTTTCATAAATTGACTCTACTGCAAAAAGGGTGCTAGACCCTCCTCAAAACAGCAAAAGTTTA
>CAZLNX010000433.1:0-4866 GCA_964560795.1 uncultured Anaerolineales bacterium
CTTTGGAACGCATCCAAGCTATCTTCGCGATGGGTTTACGACCCAAGGGATTTGTCATCGTTCACGAAGCCCCCAAGTTGCTCCCCGCACCTGAGGTGGTCGAACCTGAACCAGTGTCAGTGCCAACCAACTCTCCAGGGATTAAACCTTGGATCACAGGATTATTGGGGACGATGGCTATAGCCATCCCAGTTGCCGCAGCGGTTACCAGCATGATCGTACCGGCAACACTGGCGGTAGGTGCTGTCCTGATTGATCCCATTTTAGTTGCAGTCACCGAAGACGACACCTGGATCGAGATCGATCGCTGGTGGAGCTAGGTTAAAGATTAGATCATGATAGGTATTGCATCGCGTCTCATCAGCACACTCGTTGTAGGAAGCTGCTTCCTTTCGATTACACTGTTCTTCCTGAGCCTTGCAGCTTCCCTGCGCTTGCTACCCAAGCTACTAGAGTTCATATTTCGAGTCTTGCGCTGGTTCATGATCCTTTCATACCGCCTTTACGCCTTCATTCTGGAACAATTGGCTGAGCCTGTTTTTCGCCTCTTCGAGATCGACCTTTATGCTGTCTTCACAAGATTGATGATCACCTTGCTGCTATCAACTTCGGTTGGATTATCCATCCACTTGCTGACAGATCTATCATGGTCGGTATGGATCATTGCTGCATTTTCACTCCACGGAGCCCTGATCGGCCTGATCTGGAACAGGCTCTTGGATCCTGGTGGCTTGATGTTAGGAGTCAATATCGATGAAATCCAATAATAGCTTTTCATTTGGAAGAGATACCAGCGTGTTGACTCCTAGCCAGCGCGCTATCCATACTTATGTGATAGGCCAACCCGGAACCGGAAAGTCACGCGCCCTGGAGGCTTGGATCATGCAAGATATCCTCGCTGGGCATGGCGTCGGTGTCATCGATCCCCATGGTGATCTCTATCGCAACCTGTTGATGCGTTTGGCTCCCAAGCATGAACTGTGGAAACGACTTGTGATTCTCGATCCGCTCAATCCCAAATGGGTGGTAGGTTTCAACCCACTGGAAGTCATCCAAGGATTATCTCAAGAACGTATGGCTCTTTTCCTGACCGATGTGGTTATCAAGGTCTGGAGCCTGAACACATCCAATGCCCCGCGCATGGTTTGGCTGCTTACAAATAGCTTTCTAGCACTGAGCGATTTGGGTTTAACTTTACTTGATCTTCCTAGGTTCTTGCTGGATCGAGATTACCGTGAAGCTTTACTACCACGGCTATCCAATGAAGCTGTTTATATTTACTTCCGGCATGAGTTCCCCAGCAGTGATGCTGCAACTCATCAATGGGTCACGCCGGTGTTGAATAAAATCGGTGGTCTGATCTTTGATCCGGATGTCAGGCTGATGTTTGCTGGTGGTACAACCATCAACTTCCGGGAAATCCTGGATCAACAATTGGTGTTATTGGTGAATATCCCCAAAGGTATCCTGGGGGAAGGCTCTAGCGCATTGCTGGGCGCGTTTATCGTGGCCCATTTGCAGAAAGCCGCTCTCTCACGTGCCAATGCGTTCAAACGCACTCCCTTCTACCTATACCTGGATGAGTTCCAGAATTACACTACCGATAATATCAAAGATATCTTGTCCGAGTCGCGCAAGTACGCCCTGTCGCTGACCCTGGCTCATCAATATCTTGATCAACTATCCACTGATTTGAGAAACGCAGTGCTGAATACGGCAGGAACCATCATCAGCTTCCGCGTGGGCTTCAAAGACGCAAATCAATTAGTAAAAGAAATCTTTCCATCGCCCGACTACATCAAAACTCAAACCCCAAAAGTGAGATTAGGAAGGTATGGTCTGATGCCTTTCTTTTCTCTTGTAAACCACCATGAATCATTAGGGTGGAGTGGATTAGCACTTCTGCTTTCAAAACTAAAGCCTCGTGAGTTTTGGGTAAGACATCGGGGGAAAACATACCCTTCAAAACATCGAACGTTTACTATGCCAGATCCAACTCAATCGTTTCAATTAGCGTCATATATGAAAACTATGTTGGCCTGCTCTGGGATGCGCTATGGGCACATGAAAGTAGACCTGCAGCAGCAATATGATGGCAAACGATCATGGTTCAAATCAAATCGAGACGATTCAGGCGATGTTGATTATTCCGGTTGGTCTCGTTGATATGCTAAAGTGATGAAAGGGTCTACCTATGATTACTCGAAGACCGAGGTATAAACGAGCTGAACAATCACCACCCATGCGTTATCAAGAACGCGATGCCGCTATTCTGTTAGCAATCTACGAAAACGACGGCATCCTGGCTCGACGACATTTGAGAGCCTTGTTCTGGCCCCAGGTATCTAAACAGGCTATGGAGGGACGTTTATCTACCCTGTATCATAATGGCTATTTAAATTGGCCTACCCTTGAACAACGCCGCACCAAGCCGATCCCAGAGCCAGTAGTCTGGCTGGGATGGCGAGGAGCGCTAGCCGTGGCTGGTCAGCTTGGGGTTCAGGTACAGCCGCCCAAGAGCGATAACGAGAATCAGTTACGCTCACTGGAGAAAAACTTGCGGGATCAAGGTGTCCGCTGGCACCGCGAGCCGCGCTGGATCCAATTGGCCCACGACCTGGCTGTGGTGGATTTCAAGCTGGCCCTTGAACGGTCTGCCCACCAACAACCTGAAATCAAACTTGACAAATGGTTACCGGAAAGCGTCTTCCGTTCCAACTCCGACGTTGTCAAATTCGAAATCAAGGGCAAAGATGGGAAAGTCAGGAATGCGAAGAAAGGCGTCTGCCCAGATGCTTACTTCGAAATCGTCGATGAGAGCCGCAGAGCCAGAGGCGAACCCCACCGAGCCAGGTTCCTGCTGGAGCTGGATAGGGCTACTCACGACAACCCCAGCTTCGGGCGTGAGAAGGTTCTCCCCGGAGTTGCTTATATCAAGAGCCATGCATACAAAGATCGTTTTGGCTTCAACAGCGGACGCTGGCTGATCGTTACCAAAGGTCGCCGTAGGGTGAAGAACTTGATGCAGCAAACCAAAGAAAAAGCCGGGCCCTCTTCAGCTATGTTCTATTTCGCAACACTCAAAAAGCTTACGCCCACTAGCGTGAATGTTTTGACTACACCTATTTGGCAGCAGCCGGGGATAGACAAACCGATTCCCTTGATTGAGATTTAGGCACAGGTATTTTGGATTTTGGAATAACCATAAGGACGAAATAGTTTGGAGGCACAACGATGAACGAGAACCCCCTTGAAAAGTATGAAGACACAATTCTGGACAGCCTGCTCAAAGCGACAGAAGTGGCTGAGATCCTCAATATCAGCAAATCGATGGCTTACCGTTTGATGCAGACCAGGGAAATCCCCACCGTCAACATTGGCAATGCCAAGCGCGTTCGCCCTGTTGACTTGCACAACTACATCCACGCCAACCTAAATCTTGCCAATTCATAAAAATGAATCGAAGGTACTGTTTAGCGCTTCAAGTAATGAGGGGTAAAATATATATTGAAGCGCGGAACCTTACCAATCGAATATCTAACACCACAAGATCGTCTTTCCTAGTCCTACCTAAAAGGAGACTAGGAAATGAGTAAAAAACGACGCGGTAACCGCGAAGGCAGCATCTACCAACGGTCAAACGGCAGATGGAGGGCCCAGATATATCTTGATGGAGAACGACTGAGTTTTACTGGGGAATCTAGAAGAGACGCTCAAAGATGGCTGCGTGAAATCAGCAATGAGATCGAAAGAGGTTTAACGTTAGAGGGAGCGAAGATCACCTTTGAAGAATTTCTTCAAGAATGGTTATCCACAAAACAGCATCATGTGGCTGAACAGACATACAGCTACTATTGCCAAATCGTTCGAGATTATATTGCGCCCGCTCTTGGCAAGATACGCCTGAGAGACCTCAACGCCAGACACATTCAGAATTTTTACAACGACAAAGTGTCGGAGGGCATCGGGCTTAGAACCGTCCAAAAAACACACACGGTCATTCATGCTGCATTAAATTCAGCGCGGAAATTTGGTTTGATTCCATACAATCCAGATGACGCCACCAACCCACCCAAGCCGAAAACCAAAGCGATGAAGTTTCTCACCAAAGATCAAACTCGTCGATTGCTTCTAGTAGCAAAAGAATCGGAAGATCGTTGCTATGCCCTTTACTTCCTGGCAATCGTGACAGGGATGCGACAAGGCGAGTTGCTTGCCCTAAAATGGGAAAACGTTGATCTCGAAAAGGGTATCTTGAGTATAAAGCTCAATCTTAAGAGATTACCTGGTGGCGGTGGATTGAAACTTGATAAGCCCAAAACAAAATCATCCATTCGTTCGATCAAGCTTGGATCAGAATCTATAGAGATTCTAAAAGCTCACAAAAAACAAATAGCTTTAGAAAAACAAGCCATTTGCGATTTGTGGCAGAATGAGGGCTTTGTGTTTCCTTCTACAATTGGAACAGCATTAGATCCATCCAATTTGCTGAAGCAGTTCAGAAAGTTGCTTAAAACTGCCAAACTTCCAAAGATCAGGTTTCATGATTTGCGCCATACGGCTGCTTCCCTGATGTTAAACAATGGCATTGATGTATTAGTCGCTTCTCAGCGATTGGGTCACGCCCAACCTAGCATCACCTTGGATGTATATGGACATCTAATGCCATCTATGCAAAATGAAGCTGCCAACATTCTTGACACCCTAATTTTGGGTTAAAAAATTGCACCCAAATTACCCCAGAAAAGTAAGAAAACGCGATTTCGAGCCCACTAAATAGAAAAAATCCCCTTTTTACAGAGAGGATTTTTAGTGAGCGCGGTAGGAATCGAACCTACAACCAATGGCTTAAAAGGCCACTGCTCT